>JAQTWR010000010.1:0-3850 GCA_028689195.1 Anaerolineales bacterium
CCGTGCAAATGCCCGAAATGGACGGTTTGGAAGCCACGCGCGCCATCCGTCAATGGGAAGCCGCGCAGCAGCCAAGCCTTCATACGCCCATTATTGCGATGACCGCGCACGCCATGAGCGGCGACCGCGAGCGCTGCCTCGAATCGGGCATGGATGATTACGTCTCGAAGCCGCTCGAACCGAAGGTGTTGTTCAACGCGCTGGATCGCTGGATGCAAAACGACGAGCGCGAACCCGCGTTGCAGGGCGATCCCGCCCAGGATTATTCGTCGCATACGAACGCATTTACAGAAGATTTCAGCGAGGGACTCTTCGGCGAAGAAGCGCCTTCCGCGCCGCGCGCGGCGACTCCCGCTTTTATTTTAGAACCCGACCTTGGGGAAATTCCCCCCGCCGATTTTGAAGGCGCGCTATACCGCTTTAGCAACGACCGAAGTTTTATGCTGGAAATGATCGCCGATTTCAAAAATCATTTGCCCGACCGCATGAAAGAAATCCGCGCCGCGTTGCAGGCGGGCGACGCCATCACGCTGGGACGACTCGCGCATAACCTCAAAGGCATCGCGCTGAATTTCAACGCCGCGCCCATTGCGGATATTGCCCTGCGTTTGGAAGAACTTGGCAAGCGCGAAGATTTATCAAACGCCGCCGCGCTCGCGGCGCAATTGGATGTTGAAGCCCAAAGATTGATTGAATATCAGGCGTAGCGCAAGATAAATCTCGCGTTACGATTTTTCAAGGAGAACACCCATGACCCGTGTTTTGATCATTGACGACGAACCCATCAATCATCAACTGGTGGCGCACGCGCTCGAACCGTTGAAGTTTGAATTGCATTTTTCCGCCAACGGCAGGGACGGCGTGGCGCAGGCGCGCACGCTTAAACCAGACGTAATCATTACGGATGTGATGATGCCCGATATTAACGGCTACGAAGTCACGCGCATTTTGCGGCGCGAACCGCAGTTTTCCTCGACCCCAATTCTCGTCCTCACCGCGCAGTCGGGCTTGCAGGATAAAATCAAATCCTTTGAGGCGGGCGCGGACGATCATCTTACAAAACCCTTCGACGCCGCAGAACTGGCGGTCAGGGTCACGTCGCTGCTGCGCCGCGTAGAAGCCGCCAAAGGTTCGCAGCAAAGAGAAGCGGCGAAAGAAAGCGCGCGCATGATCGCCATCCACAGCCTGCGCGGCGGAACGGGCTGCTCCTCGCTGGCGGTGAATCTTGGCGTGGGGCTTATCGGCGTGTGGAAGAAACCCACCATCCTGCTCGACCTGACCATGACGGCGGGACAGGTGGCGCTGATGTTGAACATGACGTTGAGGCGCACATGGGCGGATATTGCGCGTTTCGAGTCGGGCGAAGTGGACGCGGACGCTATCGGGTCAATCCTCAGCGTGCATGACAGCGGTCTGACCATCATCCCCGCGCCGACTTTTCCCGCCGAAGCCGAAGAAATGCGCGGAGAGGCTCTGGGCGCGGCGATTCAGCAACTCAAAGGGCAGTATGAATATATCGTCGCGGACCTGCCGCACGATTTCAGCGCGCCCGCCATTCAGGGACTCGACGCTGCGGATATGATTCTGATGGTCGCTTCGCCTGATATGGCGTCCATCCGCGCCGTAACCGCCGCGCTGGATACTTATGAAAAACTGGGTTATCCAAAAGAGAAGATCAAATTCGTGCTGAACGCCATCTTCCCCCATTCCAATTTATCCAAGGAAAAAATCGAAGCCGCGTTGGGGATGTCTGCAATTGTGACTATTCCCTATGTGCAGGACGCTTTTGTAGACGCGATTAATATGGGTTACCCGCTTGTGTTTCAAAAACCCGAGCTGCCTGTATCGGGCGTGTTGGAAGATTTCGCTTTCCACATCAGCAAAGACGCGCATAAAAAGACAAAGCCGGAAAATCCCACCGATGCGTGGACGCGGGTATACAAACGCTATCAAGAAAGAGCCAAACGAAAATAAAAATAAAAAACTCCGAGGTCTCGCAAAGATCTCGGAGTTTTGCTTTACGGCGCTTCGTAAATCGTCACATTCCCCTGTTGAAAAATGATTTTGAAATGCGCCTTGAACTTATCTTCGTTCACGCGCATTGAAATTTGTTCGAGCGTCCCCACATAGATATAGCGGATTTTATATTTATCAATGATCGCCTGCGCGTCGTCCCAGCGCGAGGCGGCGTAAAGTTTGGTCATGTCGTCGCGGCGCGAGCCTTGCGGTTCGTAACTTCCGCGCCACTGCGCCTCGTGACCGGGCCAGCCGAGTACGGTTTGCAGCCCCGTATTGGCAGAGATGCGCGCATATCCGCTGTAGCCGTCTCCCACCGCTTCGGCGATAACTCCGTTCGGAACGGTTCGCAGAAAATCAATCGCGTCGGCTTCGTCGGGATTTTCGCGCTTGATGCGATCAAAATCATCGAGCGTGAAACCATACGGCGGATTGAAATCATTGGTCTTGTTGAATAAACCGAGAACGGGATACAACAATCCCGCGAAGACAACCAACGCCATGACGACGCGGAATACTACGTTTTGTATTTTCTCTAAATTTTGAAGCAGAACTGCAGTCCCAAACGCGGCGGCGAGACTCCACAACATCCACGCTTGATAATAGAACTTGAAAACGGTGTTGATGCGATAGCCGAATTGGTCGCGCAAATAAACGAATTCGGGGGCTAGGACGAGGAGCGCGGCGAGGACGATGAGCAGAAGAACGAATTGATTTGATGACGGAGGACGGGTGACGGAGGACGGAGAAGGAACATTTTCTGCCATCGGCTTTTCGTCATCCGTCGTCTTTGAAAATAAAAACGCCAGCGCGGGAATTAATATCGCAAGCAGCGTAATCAAACTTCCGATGTATTTCAAACGGCGCAGGGAGGTTTCGCTAAAGAATTGGCTCGCGGACATTCCCTGCGAAGAGAGGAACATCAGCACATAGTCTTTTTCGGTATAAGAACCAATCCAACCGATGAGCCATGAAAGAATCCACAAGAAAAGCGCGACGCCAAGCCCTATAAAGAAGGCGAATTTCCAGGCACTTTGATTTTTTTCGCCGCGCCACAAATAGATCAGATACGCAAAGATGGGAATGAACAGCGCGTCCCACATCACCCAAAGATGCGCGCCGCGCGTGACGAACATCATGTTGGGCAAAATTCCGCCCGCCTGCGACGAGAATCCAAAATAAAAAGGAAGATACAAAAAGATGGATGTTGTTAACAACGGGAAGCCAAGCAGGAGCGCGTCTTCAAAACGATTCCAGTTCCAGCCGTCTGCGTGGACGCGGGAGAAAACATACGCGAGGACGATCAACGCGCCCGCGACGAGAATATCCCATGTGTTGAGGAAGGCAAGTCCGCCGATGACCAATGCCGCCAGCGCAAAACTGGGATAGCCGATATGCAGCTGCATTCCGAACAGTTCTATTTTTTCATCCGATTTGTTCAGGAAAAGATTGAGCGCGACCGCAATCGCAAGCAGGCTGAACGGAATCGCCAGCACATGCGGGTGCAGGTCGCCGAGCAGAAATGAGAAGAAGGGAAATTCGTCAATCACTTCGCGCGGACTGTGAGTCATGTCGTAATCTTGAATCACGCGCGAGGCGCGCCACCACCACCAATTGCGATCGGGAGTCCATTGAAAGGGAGTCATCGGCGGCATGGAGAGTTCTTTCATATCCAGCCATGTCCAAAACGGACTTGTGTACGCGCCTGTGACTAAATCTTTTGTCCATAAAAATCCGCGACGATGGAGGACTTCGAGCAGGGCTTCAAAGTTGGAGACGAGGAGAAGGAATAATGGAGCGAGGAAAGACGGACCGAAGACGGAAGACAGGGGAC
>JAQTWR010000010.1:3860-18570 GCA_028689195.1 Anaerolineales bacterium
GTTGTCGGTCTTTGGTCTTCCGTCCTTCGTCAACAGGTTGTACAAAATCCCATACGAGCCGATTGCGCCGAGCGCGAAGACGAGCGCGGTCATCAAGTTATGTGCCATGCTGCCGTTGATGTTGGAGATGCGCGCGAGCATGGCGGTCATCACATAGCCGAAGTAATAATAGGAAATGGCGTAGCCCGAAAGCCACGGGTCTTGCGGAGGAAATGCGGGCGAGCGCAAAATGCCGTTGATGAACGCCAGTTCCATCGGCTTTTCGGTGCTGGCGAGTTCGGGGTTTGCGGAGCGCGCGAAGGCGAGGAAGGCGAAGGCGGCGAAGAAGAGAATTTCGGCGGCGAGGATGAGGGAGAGATTTGATTTTAGAAATTCAACAATGGACGACGGACGATGGATGACGGAGAAAACGCTTGCGCCGACGAGCAAGGTTAGCGCGAGGATGATTCCACCCATGTCGTTTTGCGCGACGCCGAGGGAGGCGAACAGCCAGAAGAGGTACGCCCAAATCAATAAGCCTGCGGCGCGCGAGAGGGTGTAACCGCGATCAGTCAGCGCGGGGAAGAGGCGATATGCCAGCGGAAAAGTTATCCAACCTAGCAGTGAAACGAAGACGTACCAGAAGAAGAAGGCGGTCATGGGAGTCAGTTAGCAGTTGGCAGTGGAAATCTTTGGGAGGATGAAACTTCCCGTTGCGGGATCAAATTTGAAGTCGAGAACAGCCGCGACCGCCGCGAGCGAGATGGCTCCGAAAACGTGGGGGAAAAGATCGGCGACGGAGATTCCATTGGCGGGCGGACCAGCAGGCGCTTCCCATTTTAATTCTGATTCTAATTTGGATTCGTCAATGACCAGCAAAACCAGATCGCTGCGTCCGCGATAAAAAGCGTTGGCGACATGAAGAACCTGCTTGTCGGTCGAGCAGTGAATGAAGCCTTCGGTTTGCAAACTTGGCGCGAGATACTCGCCGCGCGTTTGGGCTTCGAGCCATTCTTGTTTGGACGTGATGTGCAGAATCATGCGAATCTCCTTGCGTAAAACGCGGCGCGACATTTATGTCGCGTTACTTAACCCAAGTTGCTACCATGTTTTCTGGGAAAGAAAATTTCAGACCCTTGCCACGGATTTCACCGATTTGCGCGGATTTTTTTCAAATTAGTGAAAATCCGTGTAATCCGCGGCAAAAGAACTAACAAACCGGTAAAGGTGGAAACTTGCGTTACTTAACTTCATAAATCGTCGTGTTGTTTTCGTGATAAACCGCTTTCCAATATTTGCCTTCGTATTGCTTGAATTTCGCCATGCCGATTTCGGCGTCGGGAGAGGGGTAGACGTTGCGTTCGAGTTGACCGACGATAATATATTTGACTTGATATTTTTTCAAGAATTCGCGCGTCCATTCGGCGTCGAGCGTGACGTAGAAAACGCCGACCTCGTCCACGCGCTGCTGCACGTCCGTCGAGATGTGTCCGCGCTGCTGGCGTTGATGCCAGTTCCAGCCGACGACGCCGGGCAGACCGGTGTAGATGGTGAAGCGCGTACACCAGCGATATTCGGTGCAGTTGGCTTCGGCGATGACGGGCGAACCTTTGACGTTGTCCTGCATCCAGCGGATGGCGCGGTAGTCTTCGCCCAAGTCCATGATATTGCCGTCCCAGTGCTGGGAGGTTTTCATGTAAGTCATGCTGTCGAGCGTGTGCGGCGCGTCGGGATTCATGCGGTCGCTGGTTTTGTCAACAGAGGCGGTGAGCGTGAAGAGGAACGCGCCCGAAACGAGAATGTACAATCCCATTTGATAAACGGCGCGCCAGCGGAATCTCCAAAATGGGAAGGCGGCGATCAGCCAGCCAAACGCGGCGGCGGCGCTGACGGCGAGCAGCATCCACGCTTGCAGGTATAACTTGAAGACCGTGTTCATGCGCCCAATGTCGCCGACGAGGACGACGATTTCGACGGCGATGGTTATTATCAGCGCCGTGCCGATCATCAACAGCGCGAAGCGTTTTACGTCGGGCATGTTCGGGCGCAGGATTAATATCCCCGCCCAGACTGCAAGCGGCAGCGCGAACACGCCCACGCGCGCGCCTTTGGCGGCAAAATATGCGAGCAGGGCAATAATGGCGGCGAGTCCAATTTCGATGGACAGCATATATCCGCGCAATTTTTGCAGATGTGAAATGGGCGTAGCCGCCATCCATTCGCGCGTTTCCCAAATCAGCCACGCGATGATGATAAAGAGGAATAATCCCCATTGCGTGAGGTAGGACGAGACGGGCGTGTGCGAGCCGAACCACGAGGTAACTTGACCGTATCCCTGCGCGTACCAGTAATTGAACGGCGAATACAAAAGGGATGATAGTTCGTAGAGCAAACCGACAGCGCCAACTGCAATGACGGCTTTAATAACCTTATCGCCGCAGAGCGCGCGGAGATTGCCGAGGTTAAAAAAGTTTTTCTCTGTGGTCTCTGTGGCGAGAAATAAATTTTGATACAACGTATAAATCACCGCAAGCGCGGCGAGCGGAAAGTATGTGTATAAATCCCAAGTGTTGGTTGGACGCAGCGCGCCGATCATCAACGCGCCGACGCCGAGCGCGGCGATCCACTCTGCGCGGGACATTCGCGCGCGCGCTTTGATGAACGACACCGCCCACACGATGATGAACAACGTAATCGGCATGGCGAGCATGTGCGCGTGCATGTCGCTGTATAAAAACGTGAACAGCGGAAATTCCGTAATCGGCTCCACGTCGTTCGGCGCGGGAATCACGCGGCTGGGAAACCAATACCAATCTCCGCGACCAATGGGCAGCAGCGCGCCGCTGAACGAAGCGAACAATCCTTGAAACGCCAATCCCCATTTTTGGAAGAAGGTCGCGTCCGCCGGAATAATTCCGCCCGTCGCGGCGATGCGTTGAAATCCTGTGAAAATTAATTTCACCGTGCCAAGATTGCCGAGCAGGACGGTCATTGCAGAAGCGGAAATTCCGGAGATAAGTCGAAAGTCGAAAGTCGAAAGTCGTTCATCTTCGACCTTTGACCTTAGACCTTCGACTAGACTCCACCCAATGGCAAACGCGCCGACGCCAATCAACGCGAACCATGTCGGCAAAATTAAATTGTATGCAATCGAAGGCGCTATGCCGAGCAACTTCACGGGCGTACCCGCCAGCACAAAACCGTAATAATAATAATTGATATAACCGCCCGCATACCACGGGTCGTATGGCGGGAAACTCGTGCTCTTCAAGACCGCGTTGAAATACGAAAAATCCATCGGGCGTTCGCCGCCTTTTGACGGATGCCACATATCGGGATTGCCGAGCCTGATGAGCAAATCAATCAGGAAGAAGACGACGAATAGAATCTCGACCACCGTAAAGAATCTTCGTCCCGAATTCCACTCTGCGCGGATTTGATCTCGGCGCGACCAGCCCAACGTCAAGCCGATCAGCGTCACGAGTATCACCGCCCCCGCAATGGACGTCCGCGTGTACGGGATTCCCGCCGAGCCGCCCATCCACGCAATCCACGCGACGAGCGCCAATCCGACGATGCGACTCAGCGGATAACTATATTGTTTCAATCCCGAAAGCGCCAAACGCGTAATGGGGTACGCGACAAGTCCAAGCAGGAAAATAAACGCGTACCAAATGATTAATCCGACAATCGGATATTTGTTTTGAATCCAATCGTAATTGAATAACTCGGACCATGTTCCGCCCGCGCGTTGTTGAATAAGCCTGTCCTGCGGGAGCAATAAATCTTTTTGAGATTCGTATTTGCCAGCCTGCTTCGGCGTGAGATGAACGACGCGAGTCAAATCCACTTTGCCGAGAATGGCTTGTAATTTTGCAGAGTCAAAATCCGCCGACTTCTTGAAGATCAACACTTTGGGATGGTCGTAAAACGTAAAGGCTTCTTCGGCGGCTTGGTCGTTGATGACCAAACTTCCCAACGTCGGATACGACTCAAAAACCTGAACGAGTTCAAATCCCAACGCGCCGTGAAACATCCCCGGTTTGGCGACGCGATAACATTTGATAATATCTTCGCCCGTCGGACAGCCGATCAACTGACGATAATATTCCGTCGTCAGCGGATACCGCTCGGGGATGCGCGTGATTTGCGCGTATTGGTGATTGGTGGGAATGACGATGTAATCGGCTTGCGAGAGCGTATCCACAAAGCGCGCGAGTTTATCGGCGTTGTCGTCCCAATACACTTGCAGATTCAAATCGCCGCGATACATTCCGCCAAAGGGATCGTATCCATCCACGCGGAAGGGCAAGCCCCAGTCGTAGTCCGTTTCGTTGGCAATCGCCGCGCCGCTCAGCGTAACCGTTCCGTCCATCGTTTCGATGTTCATGCTGTACGCGCTGTTCGCCGCGACGGGAATCGGCTTTTCGAGCGTGAATGTAACCAATCCGCCGCGCTGGTCGTCCAATGAAACGGGATTCACGACCGCCGATGCGCGGGAGGTCATATCGTTTGAGGCGATGGATAAATTAACGTTCACAGGCGCAGACGCGATATTCGCCGCGCGCGCGAAAGTAACGCTGGTCAGTAATCCGTCGCGTTTGGGAACTATGGTGGTCGCGTAGGGCGCGGCGGCTTGCAAAAATCCGCCGCTGGGAAAAGTCAACGGCTGATTGTAAATTCCGTTATTCGTTTGAATTTGAAGGTTGATCGGTCCCGGCGCGTTTTCGAATATCCAGCGCGAAGCCGCTATGCGCGTTTCGTCGCGCAGATAAATCGAGTGAAAGGCAAATGCCCAGACGGCGGTTAATATCAAAACAACTGCGCCCGCAATTCGTAATGCGTAATTCAGAATTCTGAATTCTGAATTCTGAACGCTTCGCGTGAATTCAAAAACCACCCACGCCGCCATCATGCACAGCAGCGGATAGACGGGCAGCTGGTAGCGCATGGTGGGATTGAATTGCAGCGATTGCCAGCCGAAGTAGAACGCCGTCCAGCCCCACAACAAAAGATGTTTGCGCTCGCCTTTGATGATGCGCCAACCCATGAAGGCGAAGCCGATCCATGCGAGAATTCCAAGCGGAAGTCCCAAGCCCCAAACGGTTAAGTTCGTGAACGAATATAAATGCGTGCGCCGCGCCCATTGCAAATTCCACGGAAGGTCGGCGTCGCCGTTTGCTTGCGCGCGCTGCTCGGCGATGTTTGCCGTCCACTGCGGGTTGAGTCCAATGCCGTCGAAGGCGTATGGTTGGAAGATGCGGAAGGAGACGATGGTGGCGAGTCCGCCGACGATGAGGAAGAGCGTAATCAGTAACCAGTAGTCAGTTGGTAGTTGGCGGTTGGTAGTTGGCGGTTGTTGGTCGAAGGTCGTGGGGCGAAAGTCGTCGAGGTAGCGAAGGGCGAAAGCGGCGGGGAGCATCAGCGCGAGAACCGCCGCGTTGATCTTGGACGCCATCGCCATACCGAGCGCGAATCCGAAGGCAATGCTGTACCAAAGCAGCGGGTTGCGGAGGATATTAGTGATTGGTGATTGGTAATTAGTAATTGGTAATTGGAGATTAAGTTCTTGCTCTTCAATACCTGATCCCTGATCCCTGATGCCTGATCCTTCATACTGAACAATCTCCACCGCAAAATAGATTGCGAGGAACATGAAAAAATTTACGAATAAATCGGATGTGAAAAAATGCGATTGCTGAATCTGCATGACGGCAAGCGATGAAAACGTTGCGGCAAACAACGCCGCGCGCCGATCATAAATTTTAGCGACGATGAGATAGAGCAGGAAAATCGTGAGTAAATCGGCGAGCGCGGAAACCTGACGCGCGAAGAATTTTGTATTGCCGAGTCCGCCGCTGTTGGTTAACTCCGCGCCGATGCGCGTCCAAATCATGGGCAAATCGCCGTATACGAAGAAGGAATATCCGCGATTGTGCGGGTTGAGCGGCGAGGTCTTTGTGTCGAAATATTCTCCGATATTCAAAAATCGTTTTTGCCCGCTGGGGCAAAGGTCTATGCTGATAGTCGGGTCAATGCAGGTTTGCGCGCGTAAGCCGTCCAGCACGCCGGTTAAAAATAATTCGTCGGGATGTTGGTGCATTCCCTCGCCCCATTGAAATCCGCTCAAACGCAAATATCCCGCCATCAACAGGACGAGAATAAAAAGCAGGTCGTAAACCCATGAGTGTTTGTTGGTCATATCACCTCACGTCATTGCGAGGGCGATGTTCTTTAGCCCGAAGCAATCTCTTCGCAGGCAAGGGGATTGCTTCGGCAAAGAACGCCTCGCAATGACGATTACTTTGTAACCATAAAAATCATAAAATCTTTGCCCGGATACGACGAAGCGTAACGGCTCAAAGTTCCGTTTGGATAAAGCGTCATTAACACGGTTTGCGTTTCCATATCTTCGTTCCAAAAAATAAACATCTTGGGCGCGGGGACGCCCTGCGTTTCGGGCAGGTTCTCGCGCCAGAGCGCAAAATCGCGGTTGGGAATTCCCGCCCACACGCCGGGCAGCCGCGTATCCACCCAATGCGGGAAAGGCACGATCCAAACCGTATCGGTCTCGCCGTATTCTTTTTTGAATTGGCTGACGACCCGCCCCATTTCAGATGTGTTCCACGCGCCCGCCCTGAAATTTTTGTCGAATTGATTGAAGACGATGTTATAGTTTTGCTGCGCCGATAAGGCGAACAACGCCGCGACAATTCCGTACGCGACGACGGCGCGTTTTTTATCCGCGCTCAAAGCGGATGCAATTCCTTCGAGAGCTAACGCGCCCACGAGTATTACCGCCACCGCCGCGCCGCCCGCGCGATTGAGCGCGGGATTCTCGCCGGGGAAAGCCAGCGAAAGCGCCGAAGGTAGAATCAAAATGGGGATGGAGACCAATAAAAAAAGGTCGCGCCAGTCGCGTCCGCGCGCGTAGCGCGCAATCAACAACGCGACGCCGATCACAAATAACGCGCCAGTCACAAAATCCAACGCGGGGCGGTGCGGCATCGAGTTGACCCAAATTTCGCCGTCGTCCCAATTGAACATCAGCAAGCCTTTATGTAAATTGGAAAAAAAGATTTGCCACGCGGAACCCGGCAGCGGAGCTTCGACCGCGCCCAAGCGCGAGAAGGCGCGATAGCCAAAAATATCGGGGTGAGAAACCCAATAGCGCAGCAGCGGAATGAACGCGAAGGCGGAGGTTCCCGCGACGATAATCAATTGCCATAAAGATTGCCGGCGCGTCTCTTTTGTTTTTTCATGCAGAACGTAAATGATAAACGCGATCACCACGAGAATCGGCACAATGCGGAAGGGCGAATATCCATGCAAGCCGAAGCCGAGAAAAAGACCCGAAAGCAGAAAGTCGTTGCGATTGCGGGTTCGCAATCCGCGAATGAGGTAGTAAAGCGTGGGCGCGGTAAAAAGCGGATATAGCGGAAAGCGCAGCCCGATGCGCGAGATGACGTTGTTCCAATAGCTAACGCCAAAAAGAAAAAGCGCGAAGAGACCAACGCGCTCGTTGCCAAATTCTTTGCCGAGTAAGTAAATGAAAGGGAGCGTGAGAATGCCGAGTAGCGCCGTGCCAAGTTTGAGGCTTAAGAACGAAAGTCCAGCGCCGAATATGTTTGCGACAAGCAACGTCCAATACATTTGGATGGCTTCGCGTCCCGTGTTGCGCGGGAAGAAGATGTTGTAGTTTCCCTGCGAAATATCGTACACATCCAAAATTTTTTCGGCGTGGTCGCTGAACGGTTCGGCGGGAAGCGAGTCGGTGCGATAGAGTCTGAAAAACAGCGCGACGCCGAAAACGGCGAGAATGAGCAAATTCCAAATAATTTTCTTGCGGCGCGTTTCGGGCGTTGATTCTTGAATCGCTTTTGGCGTTTTGAGCCATAATCCATAAAAGAGGAAAGCCAGCGAAAGAACCCAAAGCGCGACGTTTCTTAACGTGAATTGATCTCCGCCAAAATCGAGGAAGGCGATTAACGCGAGGATGATGGATAAAAGAAATGGAATGAGCCGCGTGGAGAGATCGTCGGGCGTTTGTTTGAAAACGGGCAGCGCGGGCAAATGCCATTCGTCGTTGTAATGCGCCCATAACGCAAAGCCGATGGCGAAGACGTAAAGCGC
Organism: Anaerolineales bacterium; assembly: GCA_028689195.1. Taxonomy (GTDB): domain Bacteria; phylum Chloroflexota; class Anaerolineae; order Anaerolineales; family Villigracilaceae; genus Villigracilis. The sequence continues at coordinate 11,973 of JAQTWR010000010.1, forward strand.
AAGTCCCAGCGCGGCTTGGCGATATTGCGGCTCCAGCGAGAATTGCGCCGCAAGCGCGGTGAGCAAAGCCAGCGTGGCGCGCCACGGAAAATGATCCGCGCGCGCGGGTTCTTCGGGCTGCGGCTCTTCGATTATTTGCCGCGCCACTTCGTCTGCAAGCGCGCGATTTAACTCGGCGCGGCGGCGCGCATCCCATAACGAGCGGATGAAATTGAAAAACGAAGTCCAATCCTTGGTGACGGACTTGTACAGGTCGAGAACGGTAGGTTCGTTTTCAGGCGTTTGTTGGGGCGTTTCGTCGGTCATATCCGCCCAAGTTTACTTCATCTTTGGGGTTGGGAAGATTGTCTTAAGTTTCGTTTATATTGTCGCGCGTCATTGCGGGGGAATCACTTTTTTCGCGCAATGACGATAATACTTTCGCCCCATGTCATCGGCAGAAAAATAATTCCCGTTATGGCTTGCAATCCGCCGAGCGAGCCGAAGAATAATTTTTGAATTTGCTTCGGCACAAAGCGGATGTACGGCACATCCCAAAAACCATCCGAACAAACGCGGACGAGTTCAAAGCCCGCGTCTTGAATCATCTTCAACCATTCAGTCGGCTCTTTTAATGAAATATGCGTCGGGTCTTGGTAGCCGATCCATTTGGCGCCTTTCCACGGTTTGAGCAGCGAGCCGAGATTCGGCGTGGCAAGAATCAAAATGCCGTCTTTTTCGGTCACGCGCCCAATTTCATCAATGGCTTGCGCGGGATTCGGCAAATGCTCCACGATATGTTTGATGATGACCACGTTGAACGCGCCGTCTCGATACGGCAATTCCTGCGCGGACGCGGTTTGCAGCGACGCGGATTCCGCCGCCGTTTTGGAAGTTTTCACCGCCCAGTGATTCAAATCCATGCCATAGGCGCTGAACGATTGCGAAAGGTCGCCGACCAAATGCCCCATGCCCGAGCCGATTTCAATCAGGCGCGCGCCGCGCTTGCCATATCGTTTTGCGAGCATGGCAAAAAATCGGTTAGACCACCAGTACATGCTGTACTTGGCGAAGGTAATGTTTGCGTAAGTGTGCGTGGAGAAGTATTTTTCGTCGAAGGACATAAGCGGAAATCGTTATTCGTAATTCGTAATTCGGAAACCCAATTCCCGAATTACGATTCACATCTATCGCTTTTTAGCGATATAAAAAGTAAACGTCCCATCAGCAATGGGAGCAGAGGATGAATATTTCTTTACAAAACTTTCCGTGAGGGATAAATTCCATTTGGTAGGCGAGATGATCCACTTGCCGGTCAAGACCCGCGCAACGACGGACGGAATGCCGAAGTAGTGTCCCCATTCTAACACTCGCATCGCGGCGGGCGAAAAATAATTCCACGAGCGTTCGAGCGCGAATCCCGCGCGTTCGAGCCGCGCCTGCCACACGTCTGGTTCGTCCGCGTGTTGGACGCGCGAAATTCTGCGAAACCATTCGGTGTATCCCTTGCCTAAAACTTTTGAGATGGACAATTCGCTTAAGTATCTTGTGTTCGGCACGCAGAAATAAAAGGGCGCGTTGGGTTTGAGCACGCGCGCGGTTTCTTTGAGAACCGCGTCTATGTGCGGAATATGTTCGAGGACAGAGTTGCTCAACGCGCTGGAGAAATAATTTGAGGGGAAGGGAGAAAACGCGCCGTCGGCTTCCACCAAAGATTTATACGCGTCGAATTTTTTCGCCTCGCGCATCGAAAAGCGCCACGGGTCGAGTCCTACATCCAATTTTTGATCAAACGTCAGCGACGCAAAGTGACCGTCTCCACAGCCTACGTCGTAGACGGGTTCGGGGAGCGGCAGGTCTTGATAATACGAAGATTCAATCGCGCGTAGAAAAGCGCGGAAGTAAGGCAGGTCGCGGAGTTGGAGGAAGAGGAAATCTTTTTTCGATTGCATTTATCTTGTCTCTGCGGAAGGTCGAATAATCCAATACGCCAGCGAGCCGATAAAAGGGATGGCGCAAATAATCAGCGCCCATATTGCAAGCGTTGCGCCGCTCAGTTTTTTCTTTCTAAGATCAAGCAGCGAGATAATTGGAAAACCGATTATTCCGACGATAGGAATCAGTTGAATTAAAAGCAAGCCAATATTAATTCCAAGGGGTTCCATTGCTTATCTCCTCCCCATTAATTTTTTGAATAAATTTTCGTACTCTTGAACTACTGAGTCGGGATCGTAGGCTTTATTGATCGCGTTCAAATCGCCGCGATATTTTTCGGGATGATCCAACACTTCGAGAATGGAGTTCGCGAGGCTTTCCGCGTTTCCAATTTCAGAGACGACGCCCATGTTGTGCATTTGCACGGGGCGGCGCACGCCGGGCAGCGCGGATGGGACGCATGGTACGCCGTTTTTCATCGCTTCGATTTGCACAAGCCCAAACGCTTCGGTGGAATTTAATGACGGCACAGTTAAAACATCAAGGTTGGGATAAAACGCGGACATTTGAATTGGGTCGAGATTTCCTAAAAACGTCCAATGTCCCTGCGTTTCGTATTCGCGGATGCGCGGCATGAGCCTGTCGTAATAGGCTTGCTCGCCCATCACATTTTGATATGTGCCCGCGAACAACACTTGCGCGTTGGGATATTTCTTTAAGATGAGGGGCAGCGCGTCGAGCAAAACCTCCACGCCTTTTTCAGCGGCAAGCCGCGCAGCCATGCCGATGACGGGTTTGCGTTCATGGATAAGATGATTGCGCGCGAAGGCGGCAACCGCATCGGGCGTGGATTCTGGCAAATCAACTGGCGGAAGTATGGGGGTTAGTTTATCCGCGTAGCGCGAGAGGTACGGCGAATTATCGGCGTAATCCTGCGTATACGTCACGATATGATTCGCAAGAAATCCCGCCATGTTGTTTTGGAAATCAACGACGAGATTGACAAAGCGGTTGAACCATGTGCGCGTGAGTAGTAAATCGCAGTGGTAGGTCAATACTGCGGGCTTGCCGAATATCCGCGCGCGCAGGGCGACTCCGGGGGCGTCAAATTGCGGAAGGTGAAGTTGAACGACGTCATGCTGCGCGACAAGTTTCGTGGCGATAAATCCAAAAGTCGGCGCGATGACTCCCTTGCTGACGCGCGCTGCGACGGGAACGCGAATGACTTTCACGCCGTCCATGATCTCTTCGCGCGGAAGGGACGGGTCGTATTGTGTGGTCATCACAGTCACTTCATGTCCGCGGCGGACAAAGGCGCGCGCGAGGCGCTCTGCGTAAATGGTCAGTCCGCTGGTGTGCGGACGATAGTAGGTAAGGACGGTTAGGATTTTCATAAGGCGGTGGGATTATAACGCAGAGTATTTTGAAGTATGCAAAATACCGCAAACAAGGCGCGCGCGCCTGTTAATTCGCAAATGACATTCAAGCCTTGCCCTTGTGATGTTTTGCACTTACTAATCTTTGTATTAACCAGTACCTTCATATTTGGATTAATCCATTCGTCACATGGGAGAGTGTTTGCAATGAAACATATTCAGAAGTTCGTTGTTTTGTTTGCGGCTCTTGCTTTGATTGCCGCGTTTGTCGCGCTCGTATTTTCCCCTTCTCGAGACGTGTTGGCAACGCCCGAACATAGGCAGGGACAGGTCGAGGGTTGTTTGTCTTGCCATGAGCAGGCGGGAAACCTATGGAGCGGCAGCCGTCATAACGGCGGAAATGTGAGCTGCGTGGTCTGCCATAAATTAGCGCAAAGCGGGGGGAAACATCCTGAAAACGCAAAATATACCGTCGAAAGCGAAGAGACTACCTGTCAGGTCTGCCATATTGATGTGACGGGCGCAAATATTTCCGGGCAAGAGGCGCTCAGCAAGCACGGGCGGGTTGGGCTGACGTGCATCAGCTGTCACGAGCAGCACTCGCAGGGATTGAAGCTTTCCGACGCTTCGCGCATCGTTTGCGAGAACTGCCATAAAAAAGAAATGAAAGTCATGCTTGATTCAACGCATTACAAAGCGGGATTAAGTTGCGTCAACTGTCACATGGGCGAAGGAAAAAGCCATACCATGGCGGTCGCTTTGGAGACCTGCGGCAAATGCCACGCCAATCCACATGAAGCCAACCTGATGCTTGCGGCTGGTCTTGACGTGAAGGTGATGGCTACGCCGGCGGCAATGGTCGAAGTTGCGCCTATCGAGCCGATAGAAGAAACCACCGCGCCGATTTCCGGCGGAATTATCATGCCTGCATGGACTCTTGTTTTTTCAGGCATGATGATTGGCGGCATAATCACATGGGCGTTGGCTGGCAAAGACCCCGGCAAGCCTTCTGAATAATGAATAGCCTTGTCGTTCCAGCAAACGTAATGGAGGCTGATTATGAGCGAAGAAAAAAAAGAACAATCTGATTTGGAAAGGAACGCGGCTTCGCGCCGTGATTTTCTAAAACTCGCGGGCGCGCTGGTTGGCGCGGCGGGGGTGGCTCAGATTGTTATGAACAATACGAACGTTCAAGCGTCCTCTGGCGGCGAGGGGGGGCAGGGACCGCAATGGGGCATGTTAATTGACATTAACTTGTGCATCGGATGCCAATATTGCACGTTCGCGTGCGAAGCGATCAACAACCTTGCGGATGATATGCGCTACTGCGTCGTCACCACCGAAACCACGCAAAGCGGAAAAGAGTTCTTCCTCTCGCGCCCGTGTATGCACTGTCAGGAAGCGCCGTGCGTGCATGTGTGTCCCGTCCGCGCAACATACAAAAGACCCGACGGCATTGTCGCGATGGATTACACCCGCTGTATTGGCTGCCGTTATTGTCAGGTGGCATGTCCTTATGACGCGCGCGTTTTCAATTGGAAAAAACCGATTGAGCGCAGTCCGCAATCGCCGGACTTCGGCTTGCAGGAAGTCCCCAACCGTCCGCGCGGCGTGGTGGAAAAATGCACGTTCTGTTCGCATCGCATTGACGCGGGATTGGAGCGCGGTCTTGTTCCCGGCATTGATCCGCAAGCGACTCCCGCCTGCGTGATGGCGTGTCCTACCAAGGCGCGCATCTTCGGCGATATAAGCAATCACGAAAGCCCTGTCTCTGCCGCGTTGGCGGAAGCGAAAACCACCATGCGCCTGCGCGAAGAGCTCAGCACCGAACCGCGCGTGTACTATATTCCGCCTCAAATTGACAATCGTTTTCAAGAGAGTTAAATATGCAAACGACTATTTATTACCCCAAGCTCCGTTTTGGCAAGAAGTATGTTGATATATTCAAATACTGGATCGGACTCTTGCTCGCGGGCGTTCTGTTTGGATTGGTCGGCGTGTTTTTTCTCTTTCGCGATGGGCTGCAAGTGACGGGTCTTTCGAATCGAGTCCCGTGGGGATTGTGGATTTCCATTGACCTTTCATCCATCTCGTTGGGCGGCTCTGCGTTTGTCTTCGGCGTGATTGTGTATCTTCTGCGCCTCAAGCGATTTGAGGTCGTCGGCAAGTTGGCGGTGTTGCTCGGCTTTTTGGGATATTCCGCGGCGGGTCTGGTGCTGCTGATGGACCTTGGTCAGCCGTTTCGCTTCTGGCATCCCGTCATTTATTGGCAGGTACATTCCCTTTTGTGGGAAATTACCATGTGCGTTATTTTATATCTGACCGTGTTGGTTGCCGAACTTGTGCCGATGATTGTGGAACTGCCGTTTTTTGAATCTCATCCGTGGCACGAAAAATATCGCGCCGTAAAAAAAATAGTGGCGTTCGCAAAAACCGCGTCGCATTGGTTTCATAAATTGGGACCCGTACTGGCGGTCATCGGCTTGACTCTCTCCCTCTTGCATCAAGCGTCGCTCGGCGCGACTTATTCGGTGCTGTACGGACGCGGCGTGTGGTTCAATCAAAGCGCGCCCACGCAATTTGTTTTTTCGGCGATGAGCGGCGGCATCTCTTTATTGTTCTTTATGAGCGTCATCGTGTTTCGCATTATGCGGAATGGCTTGGTGAAAGACGACGTGTTGTACGACGTGGCGCGGATTGCCGGCGGCGTGACGCTTTTGCTGACCTACCTGCGCTTGTGGGATTGGGCGGTGACCAACTACTATTCCTTCGACCGTAATATCACCCTGCAAACCGAAGCGCTCAACGCGATAGCCCCTTACTCGATGGCTTTTTGGATCGGGCAGGCGCTGCTTCCCGTAGTGGCTGGTTCGATTTTATTTGCCGCGAAATCTGTGAAGAATTTCCGCTATTTGATGGCTGCGGCGGCTATCCCAATTTTTGCCGCGATATTAACCCGTTGGAATTACAACTTTGCGGGGTTGATCGCGTCCTCTACTTACGACCCATATACGCCTATGATCCGCGTGAATTCATACACGCCGACTTGGGTCGAGTTTGCCATTGGCACGCTGGTCATTTGTTACTGGCTGTTGGCGTTCAGTTTTGCCGCGCGGTATTTGCCTTTTCAGGGTAAGCACAGCGAAGAGTAAACAACAATGAAGTAGCGCGACATTTATGTCGCGCTAAGAAACTTGCATAATAAAAAGAGTCGTCCAATGACGACTCTTTTTTGCGGGGATGAGGGAAATTATTCCCCAAGCCTGTAGCCATATCCGCGTTCGTTGTAGATGTATTGCGGGTTTTCG
>JAQTWR010000286.1 GCA_028689195.1 Anaerolineales bacterium
CGCGCGTGTCCAAAGGTGTCGTTGTCCTCTTTGAAGTGGTCTGCGTCGAATAAGAGTACGGAGAGGGGCTGTTTATAGCGCGCGGCAATTTCGAATTCATGTTCAGCAAGTTGATATAAGTAGCGGCGGTTGTTGATACCGGTCAGCACGTCGGTATGCGCCAATCGCTTTTCGCGTTTGATGGAGACTTTCAGTTCGTTGTTTGCGACGATCAACGCCTGCTCTGCGCGTACCCGTTCGGTGATGTCTATGGTATAGCCTGCAAGCAGGGTTTTATTGCCTTGTTTGATCGGGAATTTGATGCTGGTGTAATGACGGTCGTTCAGGTCTTCGTCCAGTTTTATGGTTTCGCCTTTCGAGACTACATGCCAATCGTCCGCCGTGATTTTTGCGGCGAATTCGGGCGGGAATAATTCCTCCATCGTTTTGCCGATCATATCCTTGCCCGATACGCCAATCATTTCTATATAATTTTCACTGGCTTGCAAAACGCGGCTTTCGGTCGGCGTGACTGATTTGATGTAAGCGTAAACGGGCGAGTGGAGCATGAACAGCGAGAACAATTCATTGCTTTGCCGCAGCGCGTCTTCCGATTCTTTGCGTTTGCTAATATCGCGGACAACCGCCCATATTCGAGCCGGGTTTCCTTCTTCGTCACGCAGTAGTACGGCGCGCAGTTCCACCGGAAAAACGGCGCCGTCTTTTCTGAGATATTCCTTTTCGTAAACGTCGGAATGCCCCCGCTTTAGGATTTGATTTTCTACGATGGCGGCTTCAAATTTGCGCCATTTTTTTGGCGTAATATCCATATAGGTTAGTTGGGCAAGTTCGTCTTTGGCGTACCCCAGCATGTTGCGATAAATTTCGTTGTACTCCAGGATCTCTCCATTCATGTCTACGCTGACGAAACCGTCCATCATGCTCTCGTGCAACAGGCGGTATTTCTCTTCCGACTTTTTGAGCGCGTCTTCAGCCCGCTTGCGTTGGATGATGTCCCACGCTAAATTCGCCAGTTGCGAAAGCGCCGCGACGTCTTTTTCGTTGTAGTAGGCTGATTTGTTTCCAACGCCCATGACCATCACGACAAGATCGTTCTTCATTATCGGGACAACCATCTCGCGCAGAATCGGCGCGTGACCAGAGGGCAATCCCTTGCGGTGGGCAAGATTAGGATAATCGTTGTGGATTACGGGGGTATGCGTGTGAACGCAATCCACCCATACGCCGGCTTGATCCACGTTGTAATGCTGTCCCTTGCCTTCGGCTGTACACATATTTTTGATTGTGTTGGTAGACCACATTTGCAAGTCCAGCGTTTTTTGATCCGCTTGAAGAAAGTGGGCGAAGCCAATTAGGCTGTCTGTGAGCGCTTCGGCTTCGTCGAGCGTGTTTTGTAATACCTCGTCGAGCGTGTGTGACTCCGCAAATTCGCCGATGCGTACCCGCGCTTGCAGCAAAGCCGCCATGCGAACGCGCTCGTTGATATCCATCAACACGGCGCGGCATTCCTCTCCGCCTTCAAAGCAGGTGGCTTCGACCCGCGCCCAGACCAGATCGCTATCATTTTTCAAGAACGCCAATTCGTAAGCCTTTTTTCCATTGCACGACAGCAATTTCTCAAAAAAGGCGCGATACGCGCCGCGCGATTTGTCCGCGATAAATAATTCCATGCGTTGATTGATTAACTTCTCGCGTTCCATCCCTAATAGATTTGCCCCCGCCAAATTAACTTCGCGGATCGTGCCGTCGCGCGTCAACGTAAAATATCCAACAGGGGCAAAATCATATAGATCGGCGTATTGACGATAGGCGTCTTCCAGATCGGCGCGCGTTTGAGACAGTTTCTCATTTTGCGTTTTTATATCAATATCGAGTGATTCTGATTCGCGCGCGGCTTGCGGCTTGACTTTGGGCGGGGGGGCGCTTTTCTTTTTCATGACGATTTCTCTTTTCTTGCTGTCAGATTTCGCGCACATGGGGGTTATTATATGCCTAAAGGATGTTTATTGCGCGCGCTTTCGCTTACAATTCCCTTATGAATCAACCTCTCGCCCTTGTCACTGGCGGAGCAAAAGGACTCGGCAAAGCCTTTGCGCTCGCGCTTGCCCGCATGGGATATTCCATCGCGCTGCATTACAACGCTTCGGAAGATGAAGCGCGGCAAACCCAACGCGAGATAGAATCTCTCGGCGCAAAAGTCCATCTCCTCCAAGCCGATTTAACCCAACCCGAAGAAATCGAAAGACTCTTCTCGACCTTCGACTTCCGACCTTCGGCCTTCAATCTCTTGGTGAACTCCGCCGCCCTCATGCCCGTCGGCAATGAATTAGAAGATTGGGACTCCGCGCTGAATTTGAATCTGCGCGCGCCGTTTCTCCTCGCGCGGCAAGCCGCGAAAAGAATGACCGACGGCGGGCTGATCGTCAACATCAGCGACGTCGGCGCGCAAAAATCGTGGAGTCGCTATCCGTCATATACGGTCAGCAAGGCGGGCTTGGAATCACTCACAAAAGTCCTTGCGCGCGCGCTCGCGCCGACCATCCGCGTCAACGCCATCGCGCCCGGACTCGTCCTGTCCTCCGATGTTGTCAGCGACGAACAATGGGGTAAACTTGTGCAACGTCTTCCGCTCCGGCGCGCCGCCACGCTCGAAGAGATTACATCCGCGCTGGAGTTTCTTATCAAAAACGAATACGTCACAGGTCAAACGATTGTCGTGGATGGCGGGTATTCGTTGATTTGAAATAAAGCAGGTAATTAGGCGACCAATCCCTAATCACCTCATCCCTAATCACCTCATCCCTAATGTCCAAAAAATTCCTTCCTGATTTCCTCATCTCCCTCGTCCTCCTCGCCGCCACGCTTTATTACGCGGCGCGATTTGTAGATTTCAGCATCCCGCCGTTTGAAGACGCCGCCATGCTGATGCGTTACGCGCAGCATCTCGCCGACGGTCACGGCATTGTCTGGAACGTCGGCGAACATCCCGTAGACGGCGCAACCGATTTTCTCTTCATGGTCGCCTCCGCCGCGCTGATTAAACTTGGGCTTACCGTCGGGCAATCGGTGCGCGGAATCGGCTTCGCTTCTCACCTGCTCGCCGTGCTAATTGTCTATTGGACAAACCGCCGCGTCAACAACGCCAATATTCCCCTGTCTTTTTTAAGCGGACTTTACCTCGCGGTTGGAACGGGTCTCTCGTATGTTTCCGCCTACTTTGGGACGCCGCTCTTTGCGCTCGCCGCCGCGACTACCTGGACCTTGGGGCTGCTGCTGATAAACCGAAAGGATGCGCCCTTCGGTCTTTCCTTCGCCTTTGCGCTCAGCGGGCTTGTGACTGGATTGATTCGTCCCGAAGGAGTCATCCTCTCCGCGCTGATTTTGCTCGCGGTTGTTACCCTCTCTCTCTGGGAGAGGGCGGGGGTGCGGGAAGGTCTTTCCGTCATCAAAACTTTTGTCGTAATTTTTCTGTTATTCGGCGGCGCGTACTTTTTGTGGAGATGGAATTATTTTGGCTATCCTTTGCCCAATCCATTTTATAAAAAAGGCGACGGCGGTTTGCATTGGGATTCGTTCAACAATTCCCTGCTGAATACGCTGCGATTATGCCTGCCGATGGCGTTGGCTTTCATTCTCGGTTTTCGTTCGCGCGAAACCTCGAAGCGCGCAATCGCGTATCTCATCCCTGTTTTGGGATTTGCCTCCGCATTTGTTTTGATTTCCGACGAGATGAATTACGGCGCAAGATTCCAGTACGCGCTGCTTCCCATCGCGCTCATGGCGTGGATTCCACTGACGGGCAACATAAATTTTGACGCGTTGAATCAACATTACGACAGGAAAAAATACGCGTACATCGCCGCGCTGATCGCTTTGGGCGCAAGCGTCGTTTTTTATTCGCATTATCAAAACTGTTTTCTGACGTCCTATCAGCAGACTTGTTCCGCGCCATACGAGCGCGACGGGCGTTATGAAATGGGAAAACTGCTGGCGGAGTATCGCGACAAAAATTATGTCATCGCCACCACCGAAGCGGGTTTGCTGCCATATTATTCAGGTTGGACGGCGATTGATACGTGGGGCTTGAACGACCAGTTCATCGCGCATAATGGCGGCTTGACGGTTGAGTATTTGGATAAATATAAGCCGCACATCATCATGTTCCATGATTATTATTCGCCGCTTGTTCCGCCGAAATTGACCGATGCGAACCTCGCGCAGCGATGGTTTGGCATGACGATTATGATGAAGGACTATGCCGAGTCGCATGGATACGTTCTCGCCGCCGTCTTTGGCGACAGTCCCTACAACACGCATTATTATTCTGTGCG
>JAQTWR010000287.1 GCA_028689195.1 Anaerolineales bacterium
AAGACGGTCGCCATGGTCGTGGCAAGTCCGTCTATCAGGCGGCGATCACCGGGGACAGAACCAACATTGATGGTCAAGACTCCGCTCAACGTCAAATGCGAAGCCGCGATTTGAAAAAATTCCCGCGTGGTCATGTGCGGCGGAATGTATGGCGGGCGGTACGCATCCACCGCGATAATATCGTATTGATAGGGGCTGCGCTGAAGATTAAATCTGCCATCGCCAATGTGAACCGTGAGATTCGGCAAATTCAATCCGAAATATTTTTCTCCGGCTTGGACAATTTTTTCGTCGAGTTCAAAACCGTCAATCGGAATATCGCCATAAATCGCGCTTGCCTGACGCGCCGCAGTTCCCGCCGCAAGACCGACAATCGCCATGCGCTTCACATCCTGCGGTTTGCGATTCGCGTAAAAAAACGGACCGACCGAAAACTGCTCCCACGGTCCGCCGTATTGCAGCGTATCGGGATGATAAATGGAATGAACGCCTTGACCGTCGTTTAATTTCAAGAGCGTATAACCGCCCTGCTCTTCAACTTGAATATAGTTATACGCGGACTCGGTTTCATAGATTTGCCCCGCGCCATTTTTGAGCGGCTGTCCCGCAGAAAGCGCGGCGATGACCGCAAGCGCGGCGGGCATCCACAACAATTTGAACATTTCGCGCCGACTCGAAAAACGCGCAAGACCAGCGAGCGCGACGGTCAGCAAAAAAAATCCGAACACCAAAAACGTCAATTTTGTTCCAATGGTCGGGATGGTAACAAGCGTGGGCAGAAAAGTTCCGATGAACGAACCCAGCGTCGAGACGGCGTAAAGTTGACCGGCGGTTTCGCCCGCTTTGGAAACATCGTCCACCGCGAGACGAATCGAAAACGGCGAGATCGCGCCAAGCAGCGTAATCGGCGCGCTGAATAAAATCAAAACGAGAATAAACGAACCCGCCATGATTCCAATATTCAGCGCCGCAAACGCGGCGGACGCGTATTTGAGAACGGGATCCGCGATGTAGGGAATCAGCGCCATCGAAAAAGCGCCATACGCGAGGACGTGATACATGGCGCTCGCGGTCGGGTTTTTATCCGCCCATTTGCCGCCGAGAAAATATCCCGCCGATAAGTAGATAAGAATCAAGCCGATGATACTTGCCCAAACCAAATTGCTTGTGCCGTACACCGTGCCAATCAACCGCGAGGCGGCGAGCTCGGCGGCGAGCGTGGTCATGCCAGAGACGAAAACGGTAAATAATAAGTAGCGTTTCATTGTTGTTCCATCGAATAAGATTGGCGGATTATACCCGCCGCTTGTCTACGGAAAATATTTTGCAATCAACTCTTCCGCGAGTTTCCCGTCGGCGCCGTTCGCGTCGGCGTCGCGGACATGGATTAATTCGCCAAAAGCCGACGAGCGATTCCCTTGCGCGAGATAAGTCAACGCCAGGTGAATATGCGCGGGGTTGTGCTGCGGAAAGCGTTCGATTGCGTCTGACAAAATTTTTTCGGCGTTGGCGTACCTGCCTGTGGAGTAATAAACATAACCAAGCGCGTCCAACGCAAGCGGATCGTTCGGCGCGAGCAGCGCGGCTTTTTGCGCGGCGGGCAATCCCACGTCTTCAACATGCGCGCCATTATCAGCGCAAAACAAAGCCAACAAACGCCAGTACTCGGATTCATTTGGCGCGAGTTCCGTTGCGCGTTGATACGCCTCCAGCGCGAAAACCAAATCGCCTGTTTTCGAATACGCGCCGCCAACCGAAGCGCGCCACGCAGGATTTTGCGGATCGTATTCGGCGGCGAGCAAATATTCGGTCAACGCCTGCCGATAGTTTTGACGGCGATCCCAATACAATCCGCGTAAGGCGCGAACGATGGAAGATTTGGAATCAAGCGCGACCGCGCGATCAAGTTCGGCGCGACCTTCCCTACCGCGATGCTGTTCCGCTTCTCCAAGCCAAGCCCACGCTTCGGCATTTTGCGAATCTAACGCGATGGATTTCTCAAACGCGACGATGGCTAAATCCCATTCTTCGACCAAGCCCAACGCGCGTCCCGTCGTTACCCATTGCCGAGAAGCGTTCGGCTGCGCGGCAGATAAATTCAGGGCTGCGCGCAAAGTCTGCGCCGCAGGATCAAATTGAGGGTCGAGAGACGCGGCGCGCAGCAATTCGGGCAGGGCAATTTCCGAATCCAGAATCGTCAACAAAACGCCAAGCCGATAATGCGCCGAAGCGTTCCCCATATCCAAGCGGATTTGATTTTCGAGCGCGCCGCGTTCTTCATCCCATTTTTTTTGGGCGCGATATATAAAAGCGAGTCCTTCATAGAAAGAGGCGGTTTGATAACGCGACGCGCCTTCTTCAAATTTTTTCTGCGCGGAAGTTAAATCTCCGATTTGATAATAACAAGACGCCAACGCAAGTTGACCCTGTTCGGCGAGTTTGGCGCGTTCAAGGTAATCAATGGCGGCGGGGCAATCGGGCTGCTTGCTGGCGGCGATCCCGATTTTTTCCAACAGGTCGCCGCGCCAAAATAAAATCCGCGAGGCGCGGATATAAGATTCTGCCGCGCCGCGATAATCCTGAGATTGCAACGCGGTTTCGGCGGCGGCGAGCGCGGCGTAACCTGTAATGATAATGGCAGAAAAAACGAGCGCAAGCAAGATTATGATGGCGAAGACAATTCGTTTTGAAAAGGACATACCGTCATTATACATACGAGTCTGCGCAACGCCTTGAAGGAATTTCGCGGGTTTCAGGAGTGTCTAAAAGGATGGGCTTTCTTTAACGCGAAGGCGCAAAGACGCCAAGCCTCAAAGGTTTCTTTGCGTCTTCGAGTCTTCGTGACTTTGTGTTTAGCCCACAAAGTTAGACACTCTCCGAGTTTCCGAAGCGACATATTTTTTTGAACAGGCAGTATAATCATAACCAATGAGCGCATTTTCCAGTTTAATACTTACCCAACTTACCGTGCCGCCGGGAGATTTGATTTACTACACCGTGCTTGTTTTTGCAATTGCAAGCGCGCTCCAGTCGGCGTTTAATCATTGGCGCGTCAGCGAATTTCCGCAGGCGCGGCAGGCGTTTATAGGGCTTGGCATTTTGCTTTTGGCGCAGGTCGTCATGTTCCTGTTCAGCGGGTTGGGCTGGCAAAACATCATTGACCCCACGCTCATCCTCCCGCCAATGGATCGCGCCTTCGTTATCTTCGGCATTATTTGCATCACCTGGTTGTACGCCTTCCCCGAACCCAATCGCGCGGCAGATGCGATTGCCGCGCTGGCGAGTTTTCTCATCCTTGTTGCGCTGGGGTTAACGTTGGCGCTCTGGAAAACGCAAATCGCGGATTATAGTTACAACTTCACCGACGGCGATTGGTTCTGGCAGATCAGTTCGCTGCTTGCCGCGCTGACGGGAATTATTATTTTGTTCGTCCGCAAACCGGACGGAATGTGGAACGGAATTACCCTGCTGGGGATTGGCGCGGCGGGGCATGTAGGTCATTTGCTCATGCAAATCGAGGGGAACTATTCGGGAATTGTGCGCCTTGCTTACATGGCGGCGTATCCCATTTTGTTGACCCTGCCTCAGCGCTTTGCGTTTCCAAACACGCCCCCCGCGCCCGCGCGCACCATCGCGCCCGCGGCGCGTTCCGCAATTGGGAAAAGCGATACCGAAAGTTTATCGGAGCGGCGGAGATACAGCACAGACCCGAAGACCTTTCAGGCGCTGCTGGCGCTGGCAGCCGAATCAACGCCCGCGAAAGTGAGTCAAGCCATCACGCGCGCCATCGCGCAGACCATGCTCGCCGACCTGTGTTTTATGATTTACCTGACCGACAACAATAATCAAATGGTCATCGCCGGCGGATACGACCTAATCCGCGAAGATAGTTTGGAAGGCGGTTCGCTCAATAAAAACACAATCCCCATGCTGACTAACTCGCTCCAGCGCGGACGTCCCCTGCGGATGCCCGCCAGCAGCACTTCGGCAGACATCAAAGGGTTGAGCGATATTCTCGGTCTGACAAACCCCGGTCACTTGTTGAGCGTGCCTATCGTCACGCCCGATAAGGAAACGCTGGGCGGCGTGCTTTTGCTCTCGCCCTATTCAGACCGCACATGGACGGCGGAAGACCAGTCTTTCCTCACGAGCGTTTCGTCCTCTTTGGTGCCGATCATCAAACGTAGCCAGAAGATGAGCAAAATGGAAGCGCAAAACGAACAAGCGCTCAAGCAGGCGGCAGATTTGGAACGACGCGCGCAGGAACTCACCCAGCAATTGGACGCGGCGCGCGCAGAAATACAAAAACAC
>JAQTWR010000288.1 GCA_028689195.1 Anaerolineales bacterium
GGACGCGCGCGGCGTCGAGGCGCGTTTAGAAACGCATACCGTGTTGCGAGTCGCCAAGCCCGAAATTCTCGAAGAGTTGCGTAAATCGAAAGCGGGAAAATTTTTAGGCGAGGCATTAAGCCCGACGGCGCTCATCGTCAAAAGCGGAGCGGAGGCAAAAATCCTCGAAGCGTTGACCGAACTGGGAATGTTCGCGGAAATCAGTATTATGAAGGATGAATTATGAAGGACGAATGGATGTCATGCGTGATGTCCATTTTTTGTCGTGCCGGGCAAGTCAAAAACCTTTGCCGCAGATTGGCGCGGATTTTTTTCTAAATCTATCAGTGAAAATGCGTGAAATCGGCGGCTAAAAATATTCAAGGAGAAACGATGTCAAAGATTGATTGGATTCAGCAAGAAATTGATAATTTGAAATCGCAGGGGCTGTACAACAACATCCGCACTATCGGCTCGCCGCAGGGCGCGTGGCTGATGGTGGACGGCAAAAAAGTTTTGAACTTTTGCTCGAACAATTATTTGGGATTGGCGAATCATCCCGCGCTGGTTGCGGCGGCAAAAAAGGCAGCCGATGAAATGGGCGTTGGTCCCGCGGCGGTGCGTACCATCGCAGGCACGATGACTCTGCATACCGAATTAGAAAAACGCCTCGCGCAATTCAAAGGCGTGGAAGCCGCGATTACTTTCCAAAGCGGATTTACCGCCAACCTCGCCACCATCCCTGCGCTGGTCGGCAAGGAGGATGTGATTTTCTCCGACCGATTAAATCACGCGTCCATTATTGACGGCTGCCGTTTGTCGGGCGCGAAGATCGTCGCGTATGAACATAACGACGTGAAATCTTTGGAAGAACAAATCAACGCGAATTTGAGTCAATTCCGCCGCGCGTTGATCGTCACCGACGGCGTGTTCAGCATGGACGGCGATATTGCTCCGCTATCTGATATTTACGAAGTGGCGCAGAAGTACGATATTTTGTTGATGGTAGACGACGCGCACGGCGAAGGCGTGCTTGGCAAAGGCGGACGCGGCATTGTAGATCACTTTGGTTTGCACGGCAAAGTAGATGTGGAAGTCGGCACGATGTCGAAGGCGTTTGGCGTGGTAGGCGGAATGGTCGCGGGAAAAGCGGTCATCATCGAATGGCTGCGCCAGCGCGGACGTCCCTTCCTGTTTTCTTCTGCGGTGACTGTCCCTGACGCGGCGGCTTGTCTCGCGGCAGTGGACCTGCTCGAAGATTCGACTCAATTGGTGGATAAACTTTGGGATAACGCCAAATACTTCAAAGCGGAAATGAAGAATCTTGGCTTCAATACGGGCGTAAGCGAAACGCCGATTGCGCCCGTGATGTTGGGCGAAGCCCCGCTCGCGCAGCAGTTCAGCCGCGAGTTGTTCGACGCGGGCGTATTTGCGATGGCGCTTGGATTCCCGACCGTGCCGCAGGGCAAAGCGAGAATCCGCGTGATGAATTCCGCGTCACATTCGCGGGACGACCTCGATCAAGGGTTGGAGGCGTTCAAAAAGGTCGGGAAAAAACTGGGCGTAATTTAATCAATTCGCCTTGCGCGCCCTCATCCTCACCAAAGGATGGGGGCGCGTTTACGGCAATAACAGTTGGGGTATTTATCAGAGTTTTGTAAGAATTTACGCAATCCCCTTGACTAGGCTATTTTAAGTAGGTAATATTGATTTTAGCGCTCGCAAGCATTGAGCGCTAAAATTATGCTTATTCAAAAACCATCCAACCCCTTACTAGGAGAAAAAGAAATGGCAAAAGTATCATTCAAACCTTTGGGCGCGCGCGCGCTCATCGAAGCAGTCGAGCAGGAAGAAATCACCGCGGGCGGAATCGTCCTTCCCGAAACCGCGAAGGAAAAACCCCAGCAGGGTAAAGTCCTTGCGGTAGGACCCGGCGACCGCAACGACAAGGGCGAACGCATCGCCATGGATATCAAAGCTGGCGATATTGTTCTCTTCGCCAAGTATTCTGGCACCGAAGTCAAGATGGACGGCAAGAAATTGCTCATCATGCGCGAGAGCGATATTCTCGGTATTGTCGGATAGTTCGTCACCGCGAGGAACGAAGCGGTCTCCGCGTTAGCGGGGAGATTGCTTCTCGAAGATCGCAATGACATAATAAAATAAAAAGGAAATTTACTATGGCAGCAAAACAAATTGTATTTTCAGAAGACGCCCGCCGCAAACTTAAGAACGGCATGACCGTTGTTGCAAACGCTGTTTCCGCGACGCTCGGACCGAAAGGCCGCAACGTAGCCATTGACCGCAAATTCGGCTCCCCCAGCATCACCCACGACGGCGTTTCCGTTGCGAAAGAAATCGAACTCGAAGACCCGTTTGAGAATATGGGCGCGCAGCTTCTCAAAGAAGCCGCCCAGAAGACCAACGATATCGCCGGCGACGGTACCACCACCTCCACCGTTTTGGCGTATGCCATCGTCACCGAAGGCTTGAAGGCTCTCGAAGCCGGTTACAACCCCATGCTCCTCAAGAAGGGCATTGAACTCGCCACCGAAACCATCGTGACCGAGCTCAAGAAGAACTCCACCAAGATTGACACCCGCGAAGAAATCGCATCCGTTGCCACCAACTCTGCGGCAGATGTCGAGATCGGCGAGCTCATCGCAGACGTGATGGACAAGGTCGGCAAAGACGGCGTCATCACCGTTGAAGAATCCAAGACCATGCAATTCGAAACCGAATTCGTGGAAGGGATGCAGTTCGACCGCGGTTATCTCTCTCCCTACTTCATCACCAACGGCGACCAGATGGAAGCCCAAATCAGCGACGCGTATGTCTTGATCTATGACAAGAAAATTTCCGCAGCGCAGGACATCGTTCCGCTGCTCGAAAAACTCGTTCAGGTCGGCAAACGCGAACTCGTCATCATCGCGGAAGACGTGGACGGCGAAGCGTTGGCGACCCTCGTCCTCAACAAATTGCGCGGCATGTTGAACGTGCTTGCCATCAAAGCCCCGGGCTTTGGCGACCGCCGCAAAGCCATGTTGAACGACATTGCCGTCCTCACCGCCGGACAGGTCATCTCTGAAGAAATGGGACGCAAGCTCGAAACCGCCACCATTCAAGACCTCGGTCGCGCTGAGAAGGTTGTCTCTGACAAAGAGAACACCACCATCATCGGCGGCAAAGGCAAGAAGAACGACATCGAAGGTCGCATCAAGGAAATCCGCATCGAGATTGACAAGAGCACCAGCGATTACGACAAGGAAAAACTTCAGGAACGCCTTGCCAAGTTGAGCGGCGGCGTCGCCATCATCCGCGTAGGCGCGGCGACCGAAACCGAAATGAAAGAGAAGAAGCACCGCGTCGAAGACGCCCTCTCCGCCGCGCGCGCCGCGGTTGAAGAAGGCATCGTCCCCGGCGGCGAAATCTCCCTCATCAACGCTTCCGTCAAGTTGGATAAACTTGCCAAGCAGCACGCCGATGACGACAACGAAGAAATCAAAGTCGGCATCAACATCATCAAGAAATCGCTCGAAGCCCCCATTCGCAAATTGGCTTCCAACGCGGGTCAAGACGGCTCCGTCATCATTGACACCGTCCGCCGCACCGCCATCGAGAAGAAGAACATCAACATCGGCTTCAACGTGCTCACCGGCGAATATACCGACATGATCAAAGCCGGCGTCATTGATCCGGTCAAGGTTGTGCGCGGCGCGCTCGAAAACGCCGCCTCCATCGCCGCGATGATCCTCACCACCGACGTGTTGATCACCGACGTTCCCGCGAAAGAAAATGCTCCCGCTATGCCTCCCGGCGGCATGGGCGGCATGGACTACTAAACCAGCCTCGCGTCTTTGCCCTCACCCCAACCCCTCTCCTTCTGGGAGAGGGGCAAGGGGTGAGGGTTTTTTAATTTATAATCTGACGAATGTTTTCCAAACCCCAATTACTATACAAATTTCTGATATTGATCCTCGCTTTAGGATTAAGCGCCTGCGCGCCGCTCTTCGCCCCCGCAAGCACGCCTACGCCGCTGATTCCGACCGCCACCCCAATTCCGCCCACCGCCACTCCGCCGCCTTCGGTTGCGGTGGTGAACGGCGAATATATTCTCATCCCCGAGTTTCAATCTGAATTAGACAGATATAAAACGGCGCAAACCGCGCTCGGAAAAACGGTCGCAGACGAAGACGCGAATCGAATCGTGTTGGAGGATATGGTGGCGCAGGTTTTGTTGGCGCAATCTGCGCGGGCGGAAAATTTTGAGGTAACAGAATCAGATTTGAAATCCAGAATAGACGCGCTGGGTTCGTCCGATTCCTTAT
>JAQTWR010000289.1 GCA_028689195.1 Anaerolineales bacterium
CCTCTCCGTAATCTTATTCGACGCAGACCACTTCAAAGAGGTCAACGACACCTTTGGACACGCGCTGGGAGATCAAATGCTGCAGCGCATGACCAAAATCGCCTGCGCCGAATTACGCGCCGCAGACGTGATCGGACGCTACGGCGGCGAAGAGTTTGTAATCATCCTGCCGCAAACCGACGCGCAGCACGCCTATCAGTTGGCGGAGCGCATCCGCGCGGCTGTGGCGGAAACACGCATTTCAACGCCAAAGGGTTACGCCTCGGTCACGCTCAGCATAGGAATTGCCCAAATACGCCGCAACGAAAAAAACGAAACCATAGAAGCAATCATCCGCCGCGCAGACGAAGCCATGTACATCGCCAAACAAACGGGGCGCAACCGCACCGAGATTTGGGATTAAGATTTCTACAAACCAAGCGCCAGATCCGTCAACTCAACTGCAAAACCCATGTAAGTAAACGGGGATAATGAACTTAACTTCGCGCGCGTAGATTCATCCACCGCAAGCGATTCCACCCACGCTTTGTAATCCGCCTCCGCGATGACGCGCCCGCGCGTCTGCTCTTTGAGCGATTCGTACGCGTCGCTTTTTCCCGCCGCGCGCAGAATCGTCTGCGCCCCTTCAGATACGACTTCCCAATGCGATTCCAATTCAGCGCGGATTTTTCCCTCGTCCGCGGCGACGCGCTTCATCCCACGCCCGAAGTTGATCCACGCCAGCAGGGTGTGACCGAGCGCGGAGCCAAACGTGCGCCGCACCGTCGAATCGGACAGGTCGCGCTGCAACCGCGAAACAGATAACTTTTGAGCGTAGTGAACAAACATCGCGTTCGCAACGCCGAGATTGCCTTCCGCGTTTTCAAAATCAATCGGGTTGACCTTTTGCGGCATGGTTGAAGAACCCACCTCGCCTTCGACCACCGCTTGTTTCAAATATCCGTCGCTGATGTAGCGCCAAACGTCCTGCGCGAAATCAATCAAAACCGAATTCGCCATTCGCAGCGAATCAAAATAGCGCAGCCAATTATCGTAAGGCAAAATTTGATTCGTCGCCAAATTAGAGATAAGTCCGTAACTTTGAATAAATTCTTCGCTGAACGAAATCCAATTTACCTGCGGCGAAGCGGCTTGCAGCGCGTTGAAGTTTCCCACCGCGCCGGTCAACTTGGCTTCAAAACAATGCGATGAAATTTCGTCACGGGCTTTTTTCAGGCGCGCATAATAAACGGCAAACTCCTTGCCAAGCGTGGTCGGCACGGCAGGCTGACCGTGAGTCCGCGCGAGCATGGGCGTGGCGCGATATTGGCGCGCGAAGTTTTTCAGCGCGCCAAGCAATGCATCGAAAGCGGGGAGCAAAACCGCGCGGCGCGATTCGTAAAGCGCGAGCGCCTGCGCGACGTTGTTCACGTCTTCGGAGGTCAAGCCGAAATGCAGCCACGAAATTAAATCCGCAAGCGATGCGTCTTTTAATTTATCCTGCAAAAAATATTCGATGGCTTTCACGTCATGGCGCGTCTTGCGCTCATACGCGCGGATAGACTCCGCGTCGGCGGCGGAAAATTCCGCCTTGACGGAATCCAGCCGCGCGGATTCTGATTCTGTCAGCGGGCGAATCAACTTCGCGCGCGACAACGCGGAAAGAAAATCCAACTCCACGCGGACTCTATCGCGCAGGTATGCAAACTCGGAGAAGTGGTCGCGCAGGGGCGCAATCGAATCCGCGTAACGTCCATCCAACGGGGAAAGCAAATGCATCGAGTCGGTCATTATGTTTCCAGATATTGTGAAATCAGCGCGTCATATTTTGCAGTGGATTTGAAGCCCTTGACCGCGAGTTTTTTGCGGACATCGAAGGGAATTTCGCCTTTTTGAATCAGTGCCAACGCGTCGGCATAATCGGCGGGGTCGCAAAGCAGCGTCACGCGCTCGTGATTCTTCGCCGCCGCGCGGATGAGAGTCACGCCGCCGATGTCAATGTTTTCGATGGCGTCCATGTACGTCACGTTTGGCTTTGCAATCGTTTCTTCAAACGGATACAGATTGACGACGACGAGGTCAATATAATCCCAGCCGAGGTTGAGCAGTTGCTGGTGGTCTTCTTCGGTGGGACGCGCGAGCAACCCGCCATGAATCGCGGGATGCAAGGTTTTGACGCGTCCGCCGAGAATCTCTGGCGACTTGGTGTATTCCGCTACTTCGGCGACGGGGATTTGATTCTCGCGCAGCAGTTTGGCTGTTCCGCCAGAGGCGAGCAGCGTCCAATTCAGCGCGGAGAGTTCTTTGGCAAAATCTACGAGACCGTTTTTATTGTGAACAGAGAGAATTGCGGTAGGCATAATAAATCCTTTTTATGTCATTGCGAGGAGCGGAGTGACGAAGCAATCTCCCAGTTTAGCAAGAGGATTGCTTCGTCGGGTTTCGACACGGCGGAAGAGCGTCGCCTACTCAACCCTCCTCGCAATGACGATAAATTTTAATGGTGAAATAAACGCACGCCAGTGAACGCCATTGTCATGCCGTATTCGTCACATGCGGCAATGACATCTTCATCGCGATTCGAGCCGCCGGGTTCAAAGACATACTTCACGCCGCTTTTGACTGCGCGGTCAATCGAATCGCGGAAGGGGAAGAACGCGTCCGAGCCGAGGGTCACATCGGTCATGCCGTCGAGCCATGCGCGTCTTTCTTCGGGCGTGAGTTGATTAGGGACTTCGGTGAAGACATTTGCCCAATTCTTTTTCTCCGCGTCGGTGACATCGGGCTGGAGAAACTGGTCAATGGCGTTATCGCGGTCGGGACGTTTGATATCCGCTTTGAAGGGCAGCGACAAAATTTTCGGATGCTGACGCAGTCGCCATAAATCCGCTTTTGTGCCAGCCAGGCGGACGCAATGCACGCGCGATTGCTGCCCCGCACCCACTCCGATAACCTGCCCATCGGTCACATAGCACACCGAGTTCGACTGCGTGTACTTCAACGCGATCCACGCAATCAACATATCGCGGATGGCGCTTTCAGGCAAATCCTTTTTCTGGGTGACAATGTTCGTGAAGTCGGCGCGGGTCAGGGCGCGGTCATGGCGTTGCTGCTCAAAGGTCACGCCGAACACGTCGCGGGTTTCGGTCAGCGCGGGTTCGTAAGTCGAATCAATTTGCACGACGGCGTATTTTCCCTGCTTCTTCTTTTTGAGAATCTCCAGCGCGGCGGATTCATATGCGGGAGCGACCACACCATCGGACACTTCGCGCGCGATCAGTTTCGCGGTGGGAACATCCACTGTATCAGACAGCGCGATGAAATCGCCGAACGAAGACATGCGATCCACGCCGCGCGCGCGGGCGTAGGCAACCGCCAGCGGGGACAAATCCAAATCGTCCACAAAGTAGATTTTGCGCAACACATCCGAGAGCGGGGTCGCAACCGCCGCGCCCGAAGGACTGACATGCTTGAACGACGTCGCGGCGGGGAGTCCCGTGGCGTTTTTCAACTCGCGGACAAGTTGCCACGCGTTGAGCGCGTCCAGCAGGTTGATATATCCGGGAGAACCGTTCAACACGGTGATGGGCAAATCGCCATCGCGCATAAACACGCGCGCGGGCGACTGCTGGGGGTTTGTTCCATAACGGAGAGGGAGAGAGTTTGTCATTGGCAGCGCCTTGATTAGATTTTATCAGTTGTTTCAGCGGGGCAGGTTAAAATAAGAACATGAACACAACCATCATCAGTATTTTGCTCGGAATAGGCGGCATGTTTGGCTGGGGTATTTATGATTTTCTTGGCAGCGTTTTTGCAAAGCAGATCGGCTCTTTCAGGTCGCTTTTTTGGTCGCAACTGGCGGGCTTATTTTTTATGCTGCCGCTTGCGCTTGTTTTTGGCGCATGGACAAGTCTTTCGCTGTCGAATGTGATTTTATCCGCGCTTGCGGCGGTTGTGTATTCGGCGGGATATTTATTTTTCTTCAAGGGTTTCGAAAAAGGGTCTGTATCCATCGTTGCCGCGACCATGAATCTGTGGGCGGTGTTCACCATGCTATTTGCATTCACCTTCATGGGACAGCGGCTTTCCGCTACACAAACCCTGGGCGTTTTGATGATCATCGCCGGAGCCACTTTCGCATCCCTAAACTTGAGCGATATAAAAAATCGGAAATTTCAACTTTCCTCAGGCGTGAAAGAAGCGATTTTAGGGGCTTTCTTCTTTGGGAGATTTTGGAATATCAGCGAGATCGTTTCAGAGGATATTGGGTGGCTGATAACTACTTTACTGGTCAAGTTCGGCATTGTCGTCTT
>JAQTWR010000011.1 GCA_028689195.1 Anaerolineales bacterium
CTTCGTGGCGAAATATATTCGCCTCAACGCTTTGCCATGCACTTGTGCGGACACTTGCACGAATCAGCGTATACACAAATTTCAGAAGGCGGAACAAAACCTCGCTTTACGCTACAAGGACGCTCTCTCTTTGGGATGGAATGGTACGAAAACGAACATGTCGAGCGTTTACATGGCTATTCGGCTGGATCCATCGAATTCGAAGAAGACTCTCGATATTTTTGCCTATGGCCTCGAGCCAGTTCTCGGCAACAATCTGGCGGATTTAAAATCACCCAAGATACTTCGATGGATGAGGAGAACGGCTTAGTTGGTCCGCTTGATATCGGAGCTTCACCCAAAACCTTGCCTGACGAAGCGGTTGATACTTCCTCGCAACGCTCCACGGAAGTCAACATGGATGGGTGTCGCCAAATTACACCAGAGTTTCTCGAATCGCGACGACGAAAGTTGAACAATGAGGAACTCAAGTTGTTCTTCGATGGGCAAGAACCATCATGGGAACATGCGCTAGTAAATCGAAATGTCATTCCACATCGCGATATTGTTCAAAAAACAGTAACCGCTCTTCTAAGCGCCGAATCCCCATTATTAGTTCGCTTGATGGGCGCTGGCGGCGAAGGCAAATCAATGTCATTACTTCAAATCGCAGCAGCGCTTGTGTTTGAAGGCTGGAATGTTCTTTACCATGAAGATGATGGTCCTTTGTATTCGCATCAAATACTGAATATCCCTGAAACTGGTCGTTGGATTTTTGTAAGCGACAACGCAGAACAAATTGTTCCCGATGTTTTTAATGCCATTGTGTATGCAAAGAGAAGCGGGCGAACTAATATCCACTGGGCGCTCGCCGCTCGGGATACTGATTGGACAGCCGCATGGCGAACCAGAGCATCTAACAACGAACCTAATTGGGCATTATATATACGCGAATGGCCTTCAAAGGATGAACGATCGACTTTTTTCTTTATGAATCGCGATGAAGCAGAACGGGTGGTTAGCGCATGGGAAAAAGCGACTTGTCTGGGCGAACTTGCTAATTTGCCAAATGAAAAGCGTGTTGAACGGCTTTGGTCTGCAGCAACAGCAACAGACAGCGTATCTGATAAAACTTTTTTTGGGGGTATTTTAAACACTCGATTTACCGCTGAAGGGTTGATTGACCATGTCGGCAAACTGATGCAACGGCTACAGGGCGAGGATAAGAAACTTGGAGATCGAGGTTATACGTTATATGACGCTTTTATCTATGCAGCTGCAATGGATGCAATTGACATCGAAGGCGTAGACTTGAATGTCGTTGCCGACCTTGTTGGGGTTGAACGAAAGCATCGTCGCACTCAGATACTAATGCCTCTTGGGTTTGAAGCGGCAGGCACAGGTTCGGGAAATGCTTTGCGTACTCGGCACCCTGCGATTGCTCGCGCAGCCATATCACTTGTGGAAATGGAATTTCAGACAGACCTTGAAGAAATATACCGGGATATTGTTGGAGGAACTATCGAAGCGAAACTCGGGGGAATATTTATACCTAATTATGGAAAAATTATTAACTATGGGAATACTCTTTCCAAGCAGTTGCAAGATCTAAAGATCGAGCGGGATAGGGCTGATCATATTGCTATCGCTGCTTCAGAAGAAGCGGAAAAATATGAACCGGGGCTTATCGCGAACATGACCAGTCTGTCTAAATCTTACAGAGAAGCTGGACGCTACACAGAAGCAAAGAACAAAATGCGAGGAAGCCTTACTCGTGCCGTGTCTTGTAAAGATTGGACGAGAAGAGGTAGAGCCTTTGTTCGCGAACTTAGCGTGGTTGAAGGCCACGCCAACATGTTAGATAGTAGTATATGTTTGTCTGGATTAGCAACTGCCGATATTGAAGCATTTAGTGAATTAACTATTGATCATGCCAAACTGTGTTTGACGGGAATTGGAACCTCTTGCAGGAAAATAAAGGATATTAATAGAGATAGTGGTTACGCGAAAGGGCTGCGTGCAGTTGCAGTATTAGGATCAACAATCCGCTCTGATCAAAAAAGATATTATTTGCGAGACGCTCAAAGAGCTGATGAGTTGGGAGTTGATGTTTGCGATTTTGATACGGCATTCATCTGGCTTCAGAGCGCGATTAAGGAAGCATATCTGGCAATTGACGATACTGAACTGATTACATTTATAAATCAGTTAGGAATTGCAAATACTGGAGCAATCAGCTTTCAAAAATTAAAGAATTTACTACGAGAGCATGGATGAGATGTTCGATTTGCCAAAATCAGTTTGCAGATGATTCGGACATTCCAATAGGATTTTACCTGCCCATGTCAAATGAATCCTAGTCATCTACTCCATGAACAAAGTGGGGACGGTAAAACCAGACCTCCGAAGTTTTGAAAACTTCGGAGGTCTTTTATCTTTGCTTCCTTTGTGAAGCAGGCGCAGCGGCTTTTTCAAATCATCAAGCGCTTCGATAATTCTTCGCGTGTCCATTTATTCGACGGCATATTTTCCTCTTTGCGCCAAGTCTACATCCAGGAAATCTTGATCTCGCCTTCTAATTGCTTAAATTCCTTGTCGCCAGTGACCAGTTCCGCTTTTTTTAGTTTTGCCAACGCTGCGGCAAAGCAATCGGCATATGAAATATTACCGCCACTTTTGAATGCGGCGGCTTGGCGGGTTAGAGTCCAATCTACCTCGACGATTTCAATTCCCATTCCTTTGATTTCATGTATGTACTGATCTGCGATCTCAGGGGAGTTGCTGCGGGCAATCGAATACCAGATTTCGCCCAAATTCACGACACTCATCATAAGATTTGTGTCGCTTTCCATAGCCTTTTGAAGCAAACCTCGCACAAAGTCGGCTCCCGATTCATCCTCAAAAAAAGCCATCAAAGCATACGAGTCAAGCACCTTGGTTGCCATGTTTATTTTTCCCTTTCTTTATCTTTACGACGTTCATCCGTCAGCGCTTTCAGCCCGCCTTTGCCTTTCAGCGAACCTTGAAGATTTTTGAGGTATTGTTCAGTCACCGGCTTCAATGAGATCGAATCTCCATTGTCTATGACGATAATTTTTGTGCCATTCTTGATCCCGTATTTCCGCCGTAGCGTTGCGGGTATAACAATTTGACCTTTTACTGTTGCATAGGTTTCCATTTCTTTAAATCTCCTTTCTACGCTGAAATACTACATCAAACACAAAAGTAAGTCAAGCGCTTTAATATATAACTTTCCGCACTCCATACAACTATTAAGCCCATTTTATGTTTCAGACTCCAGTTCCCTATTCTCCATTCACCCTTCCCATCTCTGATACAATACGCCTCGGCCTCGGTACGTCCTTCGGACTACTCGACCACCCAACTACTCATCTAATCACTGGAAACTATGGCAAACGAATCCCTTGTAATCTACTCCATGAACAAAGTGGGACGTATCGTCCCGCCCAACAAACAAATCCTGCGCGACATCTCGCTCGGGTTTTACTACGGCGCCAAGATCGGCGTGCTCGGTCTCAATGGCGCGGGCAAATCCACTCTGCTGCGCATCATGGCTGGCATTGATAAGGACTACATCGGCGAGATCTCGCAAGCCAAAGGCTACACCTACGGCTTGCTCGAGCAGGAACCCAAACTCGACGAGTCCAAGACCGTCATCGAAGTCGTCAAGGAAGCGGTGCAGCCCATCGTGGATATGCTCGCGCGCTTCGACGAGGTCAACGCCAAGTTCGCCGAACCCGACGCGGATTTCGACGCGCTTGTCGCCGAGCAAGCCAAACTTCAAGACGAACTCGACAAGCACGACGCGTGGAATCTTGATTCGCATCTCGAAGTCGCAATGGAAGCGCTGCGCTGCCCCGCGGGCGATACGCCCATCAAGGTTTGTTCGGGCGGCGAAAAGCGCCGCGTCGCGCTCACCCGCTTATTGCTCACCGAACCCGACGTGCTGCTGCTTGACGAACCCACCAACCACCTCGACGCGGAATCCGTCGCTTGGCTTGAACACCACCTGCGCGATTACAAAGGCACGGTCATCGCCGTCACGCATGACCGCTACTTCCTCGATAACGTCGCGGGCTGGATTCTCGAACTCGACCGCGGCTACGGCATCCCCTACAAAGGCAACTACTCGTCGTGGCTCGAACAAAAACAGGAACGCATCCGCCTCGAAGAAAAATCTGAATCCAAACGCCAGAAGACTCTCGAACGCGAGTTGGAATGGATTCGCATGGGCGCGAAAGCGCGTCAGGCGAAAGGTCAGGCGCGCGTCAGCGCTTATGAAAAATTACTCTCGCAGGAAAGTGAAAAACGCCGCGAAGAGTTGGATATCTACATCCCGCCCGGTCCGCGTTTGGGCGATGTGGTCTTCGAGTTTGATAAGGTGACGAAGTCGTATGATGAAAGACTCATCCTCGAAGAATTTTCCGCGAAGATTCAGCCGGGCAGCATTGTCGGCATTATCGGACCGAACGGCGCGGGCAAGACCACCCTGCTCAAGATGATCGTCGGCGCGGAAAAACCCGACAGCGGCACGGTCAAAATCGGGGAGACGGTCAAACTCGCGTACGTGGATCAATCGCGCACTCTTGATCCCGAGAAGACGGTGTACGAAGAAATCTCCGGCGGCGCGGATACGCTCGAACTTGGCAAGCGCAAAATCAACTCGCGCGGATACTGCTCCTCGTTCAACTTTGCGGGCAGTGACCAACAGAAGAAAGTCGGCATCCTCTCCGGCGGAGAACGCAACCGCGTACATCTCGCCAAGACCCTCACCGAAGGCGCGAACGTCCTGCTCCTCGACGAACCGACCAACGATTTAGACGTAAACACGTTGAGAGCATTGGAAGACGCTTTATCAGAATTTGCAGGCACCGCGCTGGTGGTGAGTCACGACCGCTGGTTCCTCGACAGAATCTGCACCCACCTCGTTGTGTTCGAAGGCGACTCTATCGCCAAGATGTACGTCGGCAACTGGTCGGATTACGAAACCATGATGATGGAAAAATTCGGCAAGGATTTGACTCCGCATCGGGTCAAATATAGAACGATGAAAAGATAAACCAAAAGAGACTGTCGCCTGCGAGATGACAGTCTCTTTTTTTTGACGCTCGTTAATGCACGGACAAACAGCCGCGTGTATAATCTCATTGCGCGATACGAAATTCCGCCCGACCGTCAAACAGGGCTTTGTAACTTCAAGGAGGAAACATGAACCGCCGTATCCTGCTTATCGGATTGATTTCTATCTTATTGACATCCTGCGCCGCGACAACGCCCGCGCCCACATCCATCCCGCCGACAAACACGCCGCCCCCAACATCCACAGCCACGCTTGTTCCGCCAACATCAACGCCCATACAGTTGACCTTGCGCGTTACCAACCAATTGATCAACTGCCGCTACGGTCCGGGAATCGTTTACGCGCTCGCGAGCGAATTGAAGGAGGGACAATCCGCGCGCGTAATCGGGAGGGATAAAAATTCGATGTGGTGGTATATCCGCGACCCGGGCAATCCAGACGGAAGATGCTGGGTGTCTGCGAGCGTGACTAAAATTCAAGGCGAGGCGGAAGAATTGCCGGTGATCAATCCGCCGGCGGTCAAAGCGACGAAAATCAACCTGCGCATCGAGCCGGCGCGAATCATCGTCGCGTGCAGCCAGTTTCCGCAGACGGTTTTCTTTGAGACGGAAATTACCGCGAATGGTCCCACGCTTGTAGTATGGCGGCTGGAATCCAGCGCGGGATATACGTCCGCCGAACACACGCTGATTTTTGAAGAGGCTGGCGCGCAAACCGCCAACGGCTATTATCAAGTCCCCGTCGCAGGCGATTATTGGCTAAAGGTTCGCGTTCTCAAGCCGAATGATATTGCGGAACAATTGAATTTCCCCGCGAATTGTACGCCGTGATTTTCCCTCACCCTAGCCCTCTCCCAAAAGGAGAGGGGATTAGCTCCCTTCCCCCTTTGGGGGAAGAGTTGGGGATGAGGGCGCATTACCGCACAAACTGCACCGAGTCATATCCGAGCTGCTCGGTGAAAAAACGATAGAAATAATTTTCGGCGTTTGCCTGCGCTTGATTAAGAATGCCGTCTTCCAACACTGCCGAGCGGATTTTATCTTCTGCGGCTTGGCGGCACGCCGTTTCTAAATTGACGTTGGTGGGCGCAAGCGGACCCGTCACGCGGTCATAGACGTAGGATTTTTCGTTATTCAACGTCACTACAAAAAGTTCCGCCGGAGGAAGTTTAACAACAACCTTGCCGCCTTGCAGGAACATATCGCCCGGCTGGATTTTCTCCATATCAATTCCCGCAATCACTTCGCCATGCCCAACGAACAACAACTTATCGCCGATGGCATACCCCAAAATACCTTCTTGATTTAACTGGCACGTCACCACCTGCTCCGCGCTGTATTGAATCGTCTCGAGCCGCGCCAGCGCGCGAATGTTATTGATATAAGTAATCGGGTCGGGGATAATCGTGGGCGTCGGGTTGACCGCCTGCGCGATCTGCGTTTGCAGCGCGTGGTTCGCTTGATTGACCTGCTCAAACGGCGCGGTCGCGGCAGCCGCGCTCTCGCGCACAGTTTGCACAATAAAATACACGCCTGCGGCTAGTACAATTAAAATCAAGATGGACATAATGGTGTTAAAAGCGTTTTTCATGGTTGTCCTTTTTATTTAAGCGGACTCCAAAGTCTGGAGACTTTGGGTGAAAAGTCCTGTTATTATAGCAATATCAGAACGATTATGTGAGCCTGACTACAAATGAAAAAATTCCTGCTTCTTCTCTCCCTTGCAATTCTTGGATGCAACCTGCCGATTCAAATTGTTTCGGATCTTCCCAGCGCGACTCCAACCGCCACCGCATTTGCGCCCACCCAGGCGCCCATCGCGCCCATCGAATTTGGGACGGAAAAAAATCCGTTAATCCTCGCCCTTGCGCCCGCCTCCCACGCCGACCCCGATATGATCGCGGCGGGCGAGGAGATCGCCGCGTTCATCGAAGACCGCACGGGCTACCGCCTTGTGACCATCGCGCCCGCCTCCGAAACCAGTCTGGTGGATTCGCTGGATAGGGGCAACGCGCACATCGCGGTTCTTTCTCCTTTCGGATATTTACTGGCGCGTCAAAATGATTCCGTCACCGCGATTATGGCAAGTACGCGCAACGGCGAGCTGCTTTACGGCGCGCAATTCATCGCCAACCGCGAGAGCGGATTCGTCTCGTTTTATGATTCTGCGCGAAACGAAAACGCCGCCGAAGCGCCGACCGCGCTCCAGCAATTTCAGGATAAAAAACCCTGCTGGAGCGACGCGCTCTCGCCTTCGGGATATGTCGCGCCGCTGGGATTCTTAAATCAAAGCGGAGTAAAAACCCAAAGCGGAGCCTTCCTCGCGGGGCAGGCGAACGTAGTGCGCGCCGTGTACGCAAACGACATCTGCAATTTCGGCGCGACGTACATTGACGCGCGAAAGCTTCCCGCGCTCGAAGCCAGCTACCCCGATGTATCGGAGCGCGTGATTGTCGTCTGGCGCGTCCCAAATATTATTCCCTACGAAAATATTTCGATCTCCAACGCGCTGCCCATCGAAATGCGCCGCGTCATTCAACGCGCCTTCATTGATTTGATTCTTTCGAGCGACGGGAAATCGAATTTGCAAAAGGTCTACGGCTTGGACGCGATCCAAGTCGCCGACGACGCGCTGTACGCCGAGTTCGAGAAATACGCGCTGGCTTCGGGGTTGGAATTTTCCACGTTGATTAAATAACGCAAGCCGCCACCTTTACCAGTTTTTTAGTTCTTTTGCCACGGATTACACGGATTTTCACTAATTTGAAAAAAATCCGTGCAAATCGGTGAAATCTGTGGCAAGGGTCTGAAATTTTCTTGCCCAGAAAACATGGTAGCAACTTGGGGTAAATAGATCGCTTTACGCACTTTGAACATGTCTCCCCGAACAGCATCCGCTGAAATTTGAATAAAACAAAAGAAGGCTTAAACCAAGCGACAGTCAACTCGTAGTTGACTGTCGCTTTTGATTCCGATCACTGATTACTGTTCACTGACTGACTTACTTGAGTCTCTCCGCCACAATCTCAGCCACATCCTTGACCTGAATTTTGCTGTCTTCATTCTTGCCAGCGTCCACCATCATCGTCAAGCAGAAGGGGCATCCCACGGCGATGGTATCCGCGCCCGTGGATTTGGCTTCGGCGAAGCGGGCTTCGTTCACGCGCCCCGAACCTTCCTCTTCTTCCTTCCACATCTGCGCGCCGCCCGCGCCGCAGCAGAAGGACTTCTCCGAATTGCGCGGCATTTCAATCGTCAACGCGCCCGCAGATTTCAACGCCTCGCGCGGCGCGTCGGTGATTTTATTGTGGCGTCCCAAATAACATGGATCGTGGAAGGTCACTTTCATATTATCACTATCCAAGTTCATCGAGATTTTTCCTGCGCCGACCAGCTCATTAATCAACTGCGTGTGATGAATCACTTCGTAGTTTCCGCCAAACGCGGGATATTCATTTTTGATGGTATGCAAACAATGCGGGCAAGTCGTGACGATTCTCTTCGGCGCGACTTCGTTTAAGATTTCCACATTCTGCGAAGCAAGCCCGAAGAAAATATCCTCGCGTCCGGCGCGGCGCGCAGAATCGCCCGTGCAGGATTCGCTTTTGCCCAACACGGCGTAATTGACTCCAGCCGCTTCCAAAATCTTCGCAAAGGCTTGCGCGGTTTTCTGCGCGCGAACATCGGTTGCGGGAGCGCAGCCCACCCACCATAAAATTTCGGGTTCGGGGTTTTGCTCGACGGTCGGCACTTTCATGCCATCCGCCCACTTCATGCGATCTGCCTGCGAGATGTTCCACGGGTTCATGTTGCGTTCCATGCCCTTGAACGCGGATTCTAATTGCTTGGGGAATTCGCTTTCCATCATCGCCAGGTTTCTGCGGATGTCGAGAATGTCGCGCATGGGTTCGTTGCCGACGGGGCAAATATCCACGCAGGCGCCGCAGGACGTACACGCCCAAACGGCTTCGGCGGGAATTAATTCTGTCATGGCAACATCCGTCGCGCCGCCGTGATTCAAATGATAGCGTTTGTTAATTTCCAACGCGGCAGGCGAAAGAATCTTGCCGGTGTTATACGCGGGGCAAACTTCCTGACAGCGCAAACACATGATACAGGCGTAACTATCGAGGATTTGTTCCCAGCCCAAATCCTTCATCTTCGCCGCGCCAAACTGTTCGATGGTTTGGTCGTCGAGGTTGATGTAACTTAATTGACCGATTGATTTTCTCTCCGGCTTCAACGCGAAGTTAATCGGCGCGAAGAAAAGATGGATGTGTTTTGAATACGGGAAATATGGAAGAAACGCGACCACCGCCCCGACAGATAACCAAAACGCGAGGTGGATTCCAACCGTCAACGCGACGGGATTCGCGCCCACGAATAGTTTCGAAACGGCGGATATGGTCGGCTGCCAAACGTCCGTTTTGTTTTCCAGCGCAAGCGCGAAGGATTCGCTCAAGTAGCGGCTCGCATTGTGGATGAAGATAAATCCCGCCACAATGGCCGAATCGCGCATGATGCCTTTCCGCGCCGCCGGGTTGAGCAGGGTCGAATCGCGCACGAAAAGAATCGCGGGGCGGAAAATAAATCGCCGCACAGCCATCGCCACCATGCCGAAGATAATCAACACGTTGAAAATATCCGCGAGCAGGCGGTACGCGTCGCCGAATAATCCCAGATGTTCGAGCATTTTGAAGCCCGTGAAGGCGTAGATCAAATCGCCGAGATTAATCAAAAGGAAGGAGAGGAAGCCCCAACCGATCATCGCGTGTAAAACGCTCGTCCAAAAGCGGAAACGAAAAACGGGTTGGAATAGCCCCACCTTGACGATGAGTTCTCCAATCCGTTTTTGAATCAGCGACCAGTTGACTTTCCCCTGTCCGCTGCCGATGTGACCGACGATTTTCATTACGCCGAGGTAGGTGTAATACAGCGAAGCAAGCGTTCCAATTACAAAGAGGATTTTTTCTACCAGAGTGAGCATGAAGCCTCCATTTTGTGCCGCGAGATAATTTTCACCGTGAAGTTTAGCACAAAGTTCGAAGTTCGCAAAATTAACGACTGGGGCGAATTGATTTTTTCCGCCAAATTCTGTATAGTATCAATATAATCGCCGTCGCATAGAGGAGCGCGCCATGTCTACTCAATATGAAGCCTATGAACCCAATATAAACAAGGTCATCGAAAAAGAGCGGGAGTATGTCTCCAGCCGCCGAAGCAAGATTGCAGACGAGTTTGTAAGAATTTTCAAAACGAAAAAAGACCACTGGTATTCAAAATTATTGCGAAAAAGCGCAAGACCCGCCGTGGGCATGGCGTTTTCGGGCGGCGGGATTCGCTCCGCCACGTTCAATTTGGGGGTCGTTCAAGCACTTTCAAAATTCGGCGTCCTCCCCTGGGTAGATTATCTCTCCAGCGTTTCGGGCGGCGGATATATTGCGAGCTGCATGACCAGCCTGCTGGCGTATGAAGAAAAGAAACTCAGCCTGAACGAAAAAGACCCCGACAGCGCGCGTTACTACCCGTTCAGCTCCCATTGGAAACGCTTTCCTTTTAATCCCGACCTGCAAGTTTTCGATAAAACGGGCGTGGCGTATGAACTGCCCATTTTCAACGAGAATACGCTAAATTCAAAATTCAAGCCGCATAACGAAGAAGAAACCAAACTTATCCAAACGCTGCAAGGCGATAAGCTCGAAAATATAGACCTTGAATTAAAAGCCAGCGCGGACGTAAACCGCAACCGTCAATTGGAACACATGCGGAAGATGGGCAGCTACCTCATTCCGCGCGCGGGTCCCTTCACTTTGGATACCCTGCGCGGCATAGTGGGCGCGGTCATTTTACGAATCGGCTATACCCTGTGGACGTACCTGCTCGCCATGTTCATCATCGGCGTCAGCCACTACGCCATCGTATTTGCATTTACGCCTGAGATCGCGGGAAATTTCAATCTCGAAAAATCGGTCAGCCAGCAAGCCGCGCCAGCGGTCGAAGCCCCCAACGCCGAAGCGGAAGAAAAACCGCCCGCGCCGACCATGTTCGACTTTGCGCTCGTATCCTATCGAAACGGGCAAACCTTCGCGCCCGGCGCCGATTATTGGCTCATCTTTTTCAATGGGCTATTCTACGCGTTTATCATCGTCCCGCTCATCTCGTTCGGCTACCGAAAAGACGCCACC
The DNA here is from genome assembly GCA_028689195.1 of Anaerolineales bacterium. GTDB lineage: Bacteria > Chloroflexota > Anaerolineae > Anaerolineales > Villigracilaceae > Villigracilis. The sequence continues at coordinate 11,265 of JAQTWR010000011.1, forward strand.
ACCGAGAATCGCTTAATGGATTGGAAACCTCCCAGCAAATATGTTTCGCTGTATTCCTATCTCGTCATTCAAGGGATACGCTGGGCGGTTGCGCTCCTCGCCCTTACGCTGGCGGGGCTTTCCGCAAGATTGCTTTTCAAACAATTGCAAATGCCCGATCTCATAGAGAGCCAGACGACCTTGTTGAAAGTCGTCAACCTGCTCTTCCTTGTATATTTAGGCGCGCTGATCTATTTCATCGGCTGGTACGCCAAAGACGAAGCGTGGGCGCAAAACGGCTTGCCCGAAAACGAATTCATAGACAAACTGGTCAGCGTCGCTTTTGTATTAATCACGCTTTGGAATATCACGCTGGTCGTCTCGGCTTTGCGGTTTTTCAACCTCGACTCAAACGTCGGCTTGAATCTATACTGGCTGTGGACTCCGTGTATTTTCATTATCGGAAATATGATGGGGCTGGCTCTCTTGCAGGCAACGCAGGTGCTGCAAAAACTATGGCCCCTGAAATACCTGTTCACAAAGCGCGTATTTTTCAAGGAAGGAAAAGAATACGACGACAAAGCCATAGGCGGCGCGCTGCGTTTTTGGTTCAAATTCATCGGGATAACAGATAACCGCAAATTTCCAGACCGCTCCAAAATTGGACGGAAATCGCGCGGCGTGGATTACGTCTTCACCATTTGGTCGAACCCCGAATTTCGCGCTATTTTCTGGACGCTGCAAGGAATCCTGTTCTACGGTTTGATCGGATTCCTGACGCTGGGTTTGATCGCGCTTCCCAATTTTTTTGCGGGAACCTCCGCGACAGACCCAACCGCCATTATTCCCCTCTCTGCCACGTTGATCTCCGCCGCGTGGGCATATCTCAAATCTTCGGGAAAAAGCGAAAAAATCGGCGAATGGGTTTCCAAAGTATTTTCGCTGCCCGAAGAAATTTCGCACAGCCTGCTTTCGCTTCTGGTCATCGCCCTGAATTTCTCCATCCTCTTTATGATCGAATCGGCGATAGACGGATGGTTCGCAACCCCGCCTTCCGCCGCTTACATGGGCTGGTTGATTGCGCTCGCTTTGGGTCTGTTTGGGTTGACGGGTTTGCTCGTCAACGCCAACTATCTTTCGGCGCATTATTTCTACCGCGACAGACTCGGCGAAGCCTACTTCCAAACCAGCGTGGACGACCACGAGAGCAGGCATATCCGCATCGTGCGCGACGACCGCGACCGCCGCATGTCGCGTATGCTGCGCCCGCGATGTTCCGCGCCCTATCATATTGTGCTGACGACGCTTAACATGTCGGGCAGCTGGCACTTGGAATACAAAGACCGCAAATCGCAGCCCTTTATTTTCTCGAAAGAATACAGCGGCTCGAACATAACGGGATACGTCAAGACCGGCGAATACCGCAACGACAATACAAAGTATTCGCAAGCCATCGCGCTTTCAGGGGCGGCGGTCTCTTCGGGGCTTGGCTTCCTGACGTTTTTCGCGCAAGCCTTTCTCGTAACCCTTTTCAATTTGCGGCTTGGTTTGTGGATCACCAATCCAAAATTATATAAGGACGAAAAAAGCGCGAAGTCAGCGAAACGCGCGGAGGAATTCAATTTTTGGGCGAGCTACCTTTGGAACGAAGCGCGCGGGCGGATGAGCGAGCGCGACAACCTGGTCAACATCACCGACGGCGCGCACACCGACGACAACATCGGCTTATATCCGCTCTTTCAACGCCGATGCAAATTCATCATCGCCGGCGACGCGGGCGAAGACCCCAAAGGAACTTGCTCCTCCCTGTTTTCGGTCATCAAACAAGCGGAAGTTGATCTTGGCATAAAAGTGGAAATTAATGTAGACGGATTAGCCCCCGACGAATACGACGCGGAAAAGAAGACCGCCTCCAAAAGCAAAAAACATTTCGCCATCGGAAAAATCCATTACCCCAAACAAAACGCGGACGATGACGAAGAAGACACTCGCGGCTGGCTGATTTACCTGCGCCCTTCGGTTGTCGAAGGCGACCCCGCGCCCATCGGAAAATATTGGGAACGGCACAAACTCGACTTCCCGCATCCCACCACCGCCGATCAATTCTTCAACGACGAACAATTTGAAATCATGCGCCTGCTGGGCGAGTGGACGGTGGAAAACGCGCTGATGGAGATTAAGAAAAAATTTGCAGATAAACTAGCCGACGAAAACAAGGAATGGGTCGGCGACGCCAAAGCCATTTCAAAGATAAACCGCAGCCTCGAATTCATCAACGCATGGATTGATTTCAACGCCGAGCAGCCCTTCAAAGTCCCCGCGTCTTTCCAGCGCAAATATGATATTGCAAAATTACTGGAAGCCTACTGCGAACCTTAAACAAATCGCTCCCTCTTGCTAAACGAGAGGGAGCGAAATTTACCTGCTAATATCGTTGACGTAACTCACCGCGCCCGAACAAGCGCCGACGAGATACGGCGAAACGTTATCCCACGTCAAGTCCAAGCCCCTGCTGTACGCGTTGCTGACGCCCTCCGCAAGGCAGCCCCCGCCCGCGTTGTAATTGACCAGCGTAAACTTCCACATATCTTCATACGAAGCGACTTCGCTCACCTGATGTTTCGTGTAATTGTAGACCACCTGTCCGGCTTGTTCGCAGTTGGCGGTCATGCTGTGCGCGAAAACAGCCACCGAGAAATTCGCCTGCGTCAAGTCTAATCCCAGCGGGCAGTCTTCGCAGGTCGCGTTGACGCTGCTCACCAAAGCGCGGCGCAGCGCAATCTGATCTTCTTCTCTCAGGTTCATGTACTTGTTTTCGCAAGAAGATTCGGGCAACACCAGCGGGCAAAATTGCTCGTAAAAAGAGTCGTTCCAAAACAAGGTCGTATCCGCGCCGTTTTCGGTTAATTGACCCAAGCCCGCATCTTCCATAGATTGATAAATGCCGGGCCAAAATTGACTTTCGCGCGCAAAGAGATTTTTCAACAGGCGCGCCGGGACGCTGGTCTCCTGCGCCACGCTGAGAATCAACGCGTCGAATTGATTCTGCCAGTCAGTCACGGCAGGACGCGCTTTTTCCACCCCGCATTGATTCGCCGCTCCGCCCGCGTCTATTCCCCCGTCGGGGCAGCCGCGCGCATCCACAGCGCCTTGCAAAATCAAATTCGCGGCGAGATAAGTATAGGGAATATCGCTGGATAATTCTTCGCTTTGTCTGGGGGTGGTCAACCAATCGGGGACGCCGCGCATTGGAGGGAAGACCTCCCATGCTTCGGCGCAGGTGGCGGATACCTCGCCCTGCCACTGCGACGAGAGAACGTCCACATACCAATACATTTGGTCGGGGTCGCCCTCGTCCGCTTTGAGCGCGCGCACTTGCGCGGTATACACAACGCTGCTATCGCCGTAAGTGGAATACGCCCAAAACTGAACCGTCACGCCTTCTGCGGGCGTTTCGACAATATGGAACTTGCACACATCCGCGCCGTCGCAGGCAAAAGGCTCGCCGTCATACGTTCCCTCGATGCGGTTGATGGATTCGTTGGGCAGCGGTTCCTGTCCCGTTATGACCAGCGTGGGCGTGGTCTCGCAAGTATTCGTAGAAACGCTCGGAACGGGCTGGCAGTCTTCGAGAGAAATCCACGCGACGGCGGGCGGAAGGTCCATAGGGACTTCCTTTTGTTTGTCCGTCACGCCGAGCAGGTGAATGTAATACCCTTCGCACGCTTTTTTACTTTTAAGTTGACAGGGTTTTTGCGCGACCCATTTATCGAAAACCGTTTTGCCGCAATTGCGATAGATTTCGGCGGGGCGCGGAACGCCTTTATGGTCTATGACGATGCGGCACACAAGGCTTTGTTTTTCCCAAGTCGCCATGCGCCACACATACTCTTGATAATCCACCACGACGACCGCGCTTCTATCGGGACCGGGCGGCGGATTGTCGTTGGAAGACGGCGCCGGCGCGCGCGTAAAGGCAGCCCCGGAGAAAATAATCAATATCGAGAGCAGTCCGAAAATCAAGCGGCGTTTCATGCGAATCAAAAGAGTCCGCGCTTATTATACGCGGACTCTTTTATTTGGGTTATTGCCTTTTTGTCGGTTTTGCTTCTTCAGCCTGAATGGACTCAAGCGTTTCGAGGTCGCGTTTCAAATTGCGATTGCGAACGTACATACTGGCGACGTAAGCGATCATCACGACGGAAAAGAACGCGTAACCAAGAATCATGTAGCCAAACGTATCTGGCGCTTCTTCTAATAATAAGAACATCGTATTCTCCATTTCTACATCGAGGCGTTGAGTTTAAGGCTCTCGACCTTTTCTTCCAAGGCGCTCAGGCGCAGGCGATGCCAGATCATATCCACAAAAATCACGGTGAAGGCAAAAAGCGCGAAGAAGAACGCGATTTTCATATCGCCGCTCATGCTCATTTTTTCCTGAGTTCCGTTCGCCGAGCCGATGACGACGGGGTGAATGGTGCGGAACAAGCGAATGACCATGAAGGTAATCGGCGCGCTGATTCCGCCCAGCAGGGTGTAAACCGCGCCAAAACGCGCGCGCTTTTCGGGTTCTTCGATTCCCTGACGGAGCATGAAATAGGCGATGTAAATCAGTTCGGTGATGGCGGCGGTGGTCAGACGCGGATCCCACGTCCACCAGGTATTCCACGCGGGACGCGCCCATATAGACCCCAGCACGATGGTGATGAAAAAGAACACGGTGCTGACTTCCACTGCGGCGACTTCAAAACGATCCCAGAGCATGTTCTTTGAGACGAGATACGCAATGCCCGCGATTGCCGCGATGACAAAACCCAGCAAGCCCACCCAAGCCGTGCCGATGTGAAAATAAAAGACGCGCTGTACTTCGCCCATCACCTTTTCGGTGGGCGCGAAGAAAAGCGCAAGATACGCGGATATAGCCAGAACAATGATCGTGACTACATCCAAAATTTTTAATCCAATAGGTCTAGGTTGCATAGAGACTCCTTTCAATTTACGATTAAACTGACAACTGACAACTGATTACTGCCCTCACTCCTCCACGACAAAATCAAACGTCATAAACGCGATGGCGATGAAGATAATATCGTAGACGAGGAGAAGATTGAACGGCGTAAGAATATCCGAGAAGGGGTCGCCAGCCAACAATCCGCTGCTGCATTTGACGGCGGCAAGCAGGACGGGAATGGCGACGGGGAACAATAAGATGGGCAGCAGCACTTCGCGCATCCGCGTTTGCACCGACATGGCGGCGAGCAGCGTGCCGACGGCGGCGTATCCAATCGAACCGAGCAAAATCACCACAAGCAGGTCAATCCGAAACAGGTTGACGTTATATAACATGCTGTACATGGGTATCACAATCGCTTCGACGATGAACATGAAGGCGAGGTTGCTCAGCGCTTTGCCGAAATAAATGGCGGAGCGATCCACCGGCGCGAGCAGAAGACCGTCCATGCAGCCGCGATCTTTTTCGACGGACATCGAGCGGTTGAGTCCGAGCGTGCCTGCGAAAGCGAAGGTCGTCCACAAAATGCCGGCGTTGGCGGCTTCGCGCACTTTGATGTCCAACTCCAGCGCAAAGTTGAAGATGATAATGACCAGCAGCGAAAATACCAGCATGGCAGAGACCAACTCAAACGAGCGGAATTCGGCGGCGAGGTCTTTTCGCACAATGGCAAAGGTGGCTTTCCAAAGAGATGGCGTGGATTTATTCATGAGTTTGGCTTTTACGGATTACGTATTTCGTAATGCGTAATCTACGACTCCAAAGACTGCTTGTAAAACGATAAAAGATTCGTTTGCTTAAGATCGGCGCGGGCGGCGGAAGCCGTGATAACGCCGCGAGAGAGAATATCAAAACGGGTGGCGAGTTCTTCGGCGCGGACAAGGTCGTGAGAGGTCATCACCACCGTGCGTCCCTTCGCGGCGACCGAGCGCAACACTTCGTCCAACATTTCGGATGCGTCCTGGTCGAGTCCCGTATAAGGTTCGTCGAACAGCATCACTTCGGGATTATGAATCACCGCGCGCCCGATGGCGAGCCGCTGCTGCATTCCGCGCGAAAAAGCGCGAACCAAATCTTTGCGGCGGCGCTCCAGTCCGACCAAATCCAACACTTCGGTAATGCGCGCGTCCATCCCGTCAATGCCGTACATGCGCGCATAGAATTGCAGGTTCTCTTCGGCGGTGAGGTCGGGATACAGCAAAGGCATGTGCGATACAACGCCCAACTTCGCGCGGACTTGCGCGGCGTCATGCGGCAGGCGATGCCCCGCGATTCTCACTTCCCCCAGGGAGGGACGCGAAAGCGACGCGAGGATTCGCAGGAAGGTTGTTTTGCCCGCGCCGTTGGGACCCAGCAGCGCGACAAATTCACCCTGCGCGACGGAGAAATCCAATCCGCGCAGGATGGTTTTTAATCCAAAACGTTTGACGAGTTTTTTGACTTGAATCATGGGGGAAAACCGCGATTCGTAATTCGTGATTCGCAAGTTACGAATCACGAATTACGTTCTACGAATTTACGCTCTGCTCTTCAACACGTTCTTTAATTCTTCACGTCGCTTCTTGTAGGCTTCGTCGGAAATTTTGCCCGAACGGTGGAGGTCGTCCAACGCGATGATGGCGTCCATGATGGAGTCGTCGTCTTCAAATTCGTCGTCGTCCTCGTCTTCGTCTTCGGATTCTTCGTCCTCTTCTTTATTGCGGTCGCGGAGGAAGAACCACGCGCCGACGAAGATCAAGACCGCGCCGAATACGCCAATGCCGATGAGCAGCGGCTGGTTGGATTTTGCGTCTGTCTCAGCGGCGGGAGCGGCGGCGGTATCGTCGGGCTGCCCGGTCAACTTGAGTTTCATGGAAGTTCCCGGTTTAACTTCGACGAATTCGTAAACCTGATACATCGCGCCAGAGCCGATGTCCGTCAGTCCTTTATCTACCAAGCCTTCGCCTTCCACTTTCACGCCAGCCGTAGATAAGATGGAACCCGACGACATGCCCAACACGAAGGGAATTTCAAATTCGGCGGATTTATTATCGTAGGTCGTCTCGAAGCCCGCAGCGAGTCCGTATATTTTATCGGAGGGCGGCAGGGCAA
>JAQTWR010000290.1 GCA_028689195.1 Anaerolineales bacterium
ATCCGCGCGCGCGGTAATGCGTCTGTCCGCAGGAAATTACGGGACGCCCGTTCATCGCGGTTTCGAGTCCCACGGTGGTGGTGTACGCGAGACCGACATGCGCTATTTCAATCAAGTCGTAGGTGTTGATTTTATCCAGCGCGCCGATGATGTGAATATGATCTGGAATTTCCGCCAGCGCCTCGCGCACAACCGTCCCCATAGATTTCGCCTGCGGTACGAGTTTTTCTCCCGGGTGTACGCGGATGACCATTTGAACGTCGTCGCGCTTTGCAAAATATTGAACGGTCTTCGTAATCCATTCAGTCATCGAAGCGGCGAAGATGTCGCGCCCCAAAGTTAAACTATCGCCCAAAACGTTCGCGGCGAGCATCACCACGGGACGGTCGTCGAGGTTGAGCGCTTTGCGCGTCTCTTGCGCGCCTTGTGATGAGACGTATTGCCACAAGCGTTTGGATTTGCCCCACACGCGCGCGCCGCGCCGCGCGTTTTCCAAGTCTGCGACGCGCTCGAACATTTCATCGGCGATGGGCAAATGGCAGCGCGCGTTTACGAGGTAATCGGTTTCCTGCTGCATGATGGATGAATTTTGCGCGAGCCAGATTTGTTCGCGCTGATCGTTGAATTCGTAGGTGACCGCGTCAATGTTCAAATATCGCGCCGCGCGGAAGACAATCCCCATTTCGAGAATCAATCCGTTGGGAATGAGAACTACATCGGGTTTGTTGGCTTCCAGCCATTCGAGCGCGGCTTTGACGGCGAAGGTATTTCTTTGAATTCGCAGATCGTATAACGCGCGGTCGTCCGCGTTGTTCATATCCACTTCTTCGCGCATCAACGTATATTGAACGTCCCATAAAGAAATTTCTTTTACGTCGTCTTGAAGTTTGTCGGGGAGAATTGTCGAAGGTCGAAGGTCGAGCATCGAAGCGTGTTTGATTAATGGAGATAAACAAGCCAGCGCGTCTTTTGTGTGAAGGATGCGTTGGCGTTGCGTGAACTTATCTTTTTGCTTGTGCCATTCGGAGTAGGGGAGCGTGAGCAGCGTAACGTCGTGCCCCAAGCCCGCCAATGCCAAACCTAAATAGGCGGATTGTTCGATCCAATAATGAAGGGTTGCAAAGAATAAAACTTTTTTACCGCGAGGCGCTTTCTTTGCATAAGGCTCGACGACTGCGCGCGCAGCGGGCAGTGATTTTTGCAGCCGATCCAAATTGAAGTGGTCGCGCCGCGCGCGATTTTTCGACCGAAGAATCCAATCAATTTCGGCGGTGAAGGGCAGGTTGCCTAAGAGGTCGCGGAGGGATGATGTTTTTGCCATGTTGGTAATTGGTGGTTGGTAATTGGTAATTACTAATCACCAATTACTAATTACCATTAATCTATTTTCTCAATTTTCCATGCGAGTCGCGGACGAACGGGACCGACGCGCGGTTCGCCCCATTGCGTGCCGGGCGCGCCGGAAATATCCACGTTGAAGGCGAGCGCGTTTTCGTCCATGAAATAGCGGCGCACGCCGAAGGAACTTGCGTTCACGCCAAGGCTATAACGACCTTCGTTGAAAATATCGGCGGGAATCTCGGCGCGGCTGACGTAACGTCCCGCTTTGCGCGAATCGAATTGATCGAACAGTTCGGGGCTGTCGGTATCGAATGAAGTCAGCACATATTCGCCGCGCATGGTGCTGATATAAAACCCGATACGCAGACCCGTGATGGGCGCGTCGATCTGGTATTCAAATTCAATCGTGACGGGTTCTACCGAGCGGACAACATCTACGACTTTTCCGTTTTTATTCTTGACCTTCAAACTGATCGGCTTGAAAGGCGCGCTCGACGCCGGAATTTCATCGGCGTCCCATGCGCGTTCTCCCGCTTGCGATTGCCCCGACGAAAGATAAAAATCAACCGCTTCCTGCGTCGGCGCGCGCATGACGAGTTGACCTTTGTTAAGGACAATCGCTTCTTGCGTCAATCGCAAAATCGCAGACATGTTGTGGCTGACGAATAAAACCGTGCGCCCCTGCTGCGCCACGTCGCCCATTTTGCCGAGACATTTTTTTTGGAATTCCGCGTCGCCGACCGCGAGAACTTCATCCACCACGAGAATCTCAGGTTCGAGGTGCGCGGCGACCGCGAATGCGAGTCGCAGATACATGCCCGACGAATAGCGCTTGACGGGCGTATCAATGAACTGGCTGACTTCGGAGAACTCCACAATCTCGTCGAACTTCGATTCGATTTCCGCGTTTTTCATGCCGAGAATCGCGCCGTTCATAAAGATGTTTTCGCGTCCGGTTAATTCGGGATGAAAGCCCGTGCCGACTTCGAGCAGCGACCCGACGCGCCCGCGCACGCTGACTGTGCCCAGAGTCGGTTCTGTGACGCGCGAAAGAATTTTGAGCAGGGTGCTTTTCCCCGCGCCGTTGCGTCCCACAATGCCGAGGACTTTGCCTTCTTCGAGGTCGAATGAAATATCTTTCAACGCCCAAAAAGAGGATGTGTTGGCGGTGCCGCGCGCGCCTTTGCCTATCAGGGATTTGTAAATGCGGACGGGCGTCATCGCCGCGTCCATGATGACTTCGCGCATCATTCCATATTTGAATTTGGTCTGCGCCGCGCCGATGCGATATTGCTTGCCGAGGTTTTTTACGCTGATTGCTGTTGTCATATCTATATGGTATCCGCGAAGGTTTTTTCCATATTGCGGAAATAGAATAAACCGCCAAATAGGATGAGGAAGGAAATCGCCACCGAGACCCATAACGAAATATCGGGTCCATTGCCCGAACCGAGCAGCGCCCAGCGGAAGCCGTTGACTACGCCCGCCATCGGATTCATGGAATACGCCAATTGCCATTTTTCGGAAATCACGGTGGAAGAGTACGCGACGGGCGTGATGAACAGCCAGAACTGCGTCATAAAGGGCAGCGCGTAGTTTACGTCGCGGTATTGAACGTTAATCGCGGAAAGCCATAAAGACACGCCCAGCGCGGTGACGATTGCAAGCAGCAGGAAGAGCGGCAAGGTCCACAGACTTTCCCATGAGGGCGATACTTTGTAGTAAATCATCAAGGCGATGAGTACCATGAACGAAATCGCAAAATCTACGAGACCGCCAAGCACCGAAGCCACAGGCAAAATGAGGCGCGGAAAATAAATCTTCGTAATCATATTTTGGTTGGAAGTCAACGAGCGGCTGGCTTGGTTAAGCGCCGCGACGAAGAGTCCCCAGGGCAAAAGCGCCGTGTAAGAAAAAATAGGATACGGAATGCCTTCGGATGAGATTTTGGCGATCTTGTCGAACAGAAAGGTGAAAACAATCATGGTCAGCACAGGCTGGATGATTGCCCACAGCGCGCCGAGCATCGTCTGCTTATAGCGGACTTTAACGTCGCGCCAGATCATAAAGAAGACCAGTTCGCGATAAATCCATAAGTCGCGCAAATTCAGCGCCGCAAAACCTTTAGACGGTTTGATATAGACGGTGACGGGTTCATGTTTTGTGATTTCGGTCATAAGAGCCTTTGTCAAAGCCTGGTCAAAAGTCGAAGGCCGCAAATTATTTGACCTTCGACTTTTAACTTTCGACTTATTTTATTTTCGACTTGTTTTCCTTGAACCATTCGATGGTGCGCTTCATGCCTTCTTCAAACGGGACTTGCGCGCTCCAGCCGAAGAGTTCCTTCGCGCGGGATACGTCCAACCCGCGGCGCGGCTGACCGTTGGGTTTGTCGGTTTGCCAGACGAGCTTGCCTTCAAAGCCTGTTAATTTCACAATCATTTCGCTCAAGTCTTTGATTGAAATTTCATACACAGAGCCAAGGTTGACGGGCAGGTCGCCGTTGTAAGTTTCGGCGGCGGTTACGATTCCGTCGGCGGCGTCTTCGACGAATAAAAATTCGCGCGTGGGAGAGCCGTCGCCCCAAACTTGAAGTTCCTTATCGCCGCGTTCGTTCGCTTCCACCGCTTTGCGAATCAGCGCGGGGATGACGTGCGATGTCGCCAGATTGAAATTGTCGCGCGGACCGTATAGATTCACGGGCAGCAAAAAGATCGCGTTGAAACCATACTGCGCGCGGTACGCCTGCGCTTGCACGAGCATCATCTTTTTGGCGAGACCGTAAGGCGCGTTGGTTTCTTCGGGATAGCCAATCCACAAGTCGTCTTCTTTGAAGGGGACGGGCGTGAACTTGGGGTACGCGCAGACCGTCCCGATGGCGCCGAATTTTCCCCCCCCGTTTTTATAGGCTTGGTGCATGAGCTCGCCGCCCGTCATTAAGTTGTC
>JAQTWR010000291.1 GCA_028689195.1 Anaerolineales bacterium
GTTCCCGCAACATCTGCAAATTTAGGTCCCGGCTTTGATTGCATGGGACTGGCATTGAATATTTGGAACGAAGTCGCTTTTGAACCCGCCGAAAAACTTTCGTATCACGTCACGGGCGAAGGCGCGGAAAAACTCAACAAAGGCGCAAAAAATTTACTAACAAAGGCGTTCGCGTTGGTTTACGAGACATGCGGAAAGCCCCTGCGCGGCGTAAAAATATCGGCGCATAACGAAATCTTAATGAGCAGCGGACTTGGCTCCAGCGCGGCGGCAATTGTATCTGGGTTGTACGGCGCAAACGAAGTCTTGCGCAAACCGCTGAGCCAAAAGGATTTGCTGACTCTCGCCAATAAAATGGAAGGTCATCCTGATAACGTAGCGCCTGCGCTGCTCGGCGGATTGGTCGTCTCGGTTACGTCGGGCGGCGAGATTATTTCGCGCAGGTATGAAATCCCCGAATGGACGGTTGTCGTCGTCAAGCCGAATGTGGAGTGGCTGACCAAGACCGCGCGCGCGGCGCTGCCCAAATTCATCTCCCGCGCCGACGCGATCTATAACATCGGGCGGACGGCGTTGGTCGTGGACGCTTTGCGTAACGGCGATCTTGATTTATTGCAAAAAGCGATGGACGACCGCATTCATCAACCGTATCGGCTGAAGCTCATCGCGGGGGCGGCGTCGGCATACAAGACGGCAAAACAATTCGGCGCGGCGGCGCTCTCTGGCGCGGGTCCTTCGATCATCGCGTTTGTGAAACCTGAAAATGCGGAAGAGACGAAGCGCGCGATTATGTCCAATTTTGAAGAGCAGGGGATAAATTCAAGGGGAGTGACGACGAAGCCGAGTATGGGGGGAGTTTCAGTAATCAGTGAGCAGTGAACAGTAAGCAGTGAGCAGTAAGACCTCCGAGGTTTTGGGAAACGCTCGGAGGTCTTTGTATGATGGTGAAGGTTAACGGAGAAAACCTTTAGGTCTATCTTACACGGGAAACGGGGCAAATTGCAACACGAAAGCCAATGTGATCACCATGGCCAAAAGCATTGATCTTATGGCGATACGCACAATGCAGACCTCTAATTCCACCGCTGGACGAACCACCACGCAACACACGCGCCATACTATTTATCATAGTTTCACAGCATTCGCGCTCATCATTGGGATCGTAGGGATATTTGAACTCATATAAACTTCTTGTCCACTCCCATATATTGCCAGACATATCTGCACAGCCAAAGGGGCTGTCACCTTGCGGGGAATATCTTCCAACTGTTGTTGTACCTTTATTTCCACTTTCCAGTGAATTACATCTATTCTTATCAAATGTATTTCCCCACGGATAGATATTCCCTTCCACGCCGCGCGCGGCTTTCTCCCACTCGGCTTCTGAAGGCAAATAGAATATAAGGCCTTTGGGCAATTTATTTTTATTCAGCCACTCAATATATTCCCACGCGTTATACCAAGAAATATTCACAAGAGGATGTTTCAATTTTTCAGGCTTCAAGATCACCGGCTTACCTTGCTCGCGCAGAAACTTTGAATAATCTTGATTGGTAATGGCGAAACGCCCGATGTAATAATCGTAGTCTAGTTGATATACCAAATGTTGAGGGCTAGAATATTTGATGTCATCTGCGCCCATGAAGAAATCACCGGCGGGGACTTTGACAAAGTCTATGCCAGCGAAGGTGTAAATTGAATGTCCACCGGGAGTCTGTTTTTCGGGTTCAATGGGTTTTACGGCAACAACAGTTTCAGAACTACCGGTTTCAATTCCCAAAGTTTCTGCGCGGGACTTCAATGCGCCCAACAATTTCTGATCATAGTTTTTGTTGAAGTAATCCACCCAATGAAATTTCTGCAAGCGGAATGGAATCTCGCAATCATCCAAACGCAGCGGGATGATGTAGATCGTGCCATCCGGCTTTTCGTCGCAAATATCCAGCGCGCGCTTGATCTCCTTTTGGATATAGCCCTCTTTGGCGATGGATAATTTCGACAGGCAGATGATAATCGCGTCAATGCCGCGCAACGCTTTCTGAATCTCCAAATCCCAGTTTTGACCGGGGAGTAGATTTTCTTCGTCGAACCACGGATCGATCCACGCTTCGGATTTGAGTCGCGCGTATAAGTCGCGCACGGTGGGTTTATCCTGCACAGCATGGACAAGGAAGACGCGAATTTTTTTCATGCGTGATTGAATTTACTTCGACAACGCGCAGCGGATGCCCACATTGGGACCCGTGTACGCGGGGTCTAATTTGACGCGGTTGTCTAAGCGGATATTTGCGCCATTGCCGCCGAAGGGATTCCATCCGCCGCCGCGCGCCATGCGGTTGCCAATCTTCACCAAATCTTCGCGCCCGTCGGTCGCGTCATACGGATAGAGACCAAACAAACTGCTTGTCCATTCCCATACATTGCCCGACATGCCATATACGCCGTAAACGCTTTCGCCTTTTTCATATTGATCTACGGGAGCGGTATCGCCGACGCAGCTCGTGTAATTTGCAAAGCTGCAATCGAGCTCGCCGCCGCCCCACGGATAGACGCGCTCATCTATCGCGCCGCGCGCGGCTTTTTCCCATTCGGCTTCGGTAGGCAGACGCGCGCCGCGCCATTCGCAGTAGGCTTTCGCCATTTTCCAATCCACAAAAATAACGGGGTAGTTTGCGAAAACCGGATTATTGAAATAAGTGTTGCGCGTTACCGAACCTTGCTGTTTTGGTTTTCGACATTCGACCGCGTAGACGCAGGCGTCGTACATTTCGTTGGTGACTTCGTATTTGTCAATATAAAAGGCGGGAACGTCCACCTTGTGCGCGGGACGCGAGCCGACGTCGCCGCTATTATCGCTGCCCATTGTGAATTCGCCTGCGGGGATGTAGACCATCGTGATATTTTTCTGGTCTTTGATCTCGGCGAGGAAGGGCGTTTCGGTAGATTGAACAATCTCGATAGTGGGGGTGACGGTCGGCTGCGCGGTTTCTGTCGGCGGAACTTGAGTGGCGGTGGGGAGTTCGGTTTCTTCTTCTGTGGGGGTCGGCGCTGCGGCAAACATCTTTGAATTGGCAAAGAATAAGCCCGCGCCGCAGATTGCAATCAACGCGAGGACGCCGACTCCTGCGAGTATGGAGAATATTCGCTTTGGAGGATTCGCTTGGGGGGCGTGGTGAGACGCGTCGCGTTTTCGGTAAATTCCCGTCATCTTTTCGCGCAGCGTTTCAGTTTTGGTCAATGACGCGAGAACTTCCCTTCCTGCCAGCAGGTTTTGCAATTCTGTGGCAAACGTGTGCATATCGGGATAACGGTCTTTCGGCTCTTTGGCAAGCGCTTTGAGCAAAACCGACTCGACGTTTTGCGGCAGGTCTGCGATGTAGCGTTTGGGGAGCGGCAGCGACTCGGTGGCTTGTTTGAGCAGAACGCCCGCGGGCGTATCGGCGGTGTAAGGTCTATGCCCCGTGATCATTTCGTAGAGGACGACGCCAAGCGAATATAAATCAGATTGCGGCGTGGTTTCGCCTGTCCATTGCTCGGGCGCCATGTAATCGGGCGTGCCCAAGCCTGTGCCGGAACTGGTGAGGTGCGTTGAGTCTTTCGTCTCGTCGCCAAAGGCTTTGACCAAGCCAAAATCGGTCAACATGGGCTGACCTTTATCGGTCATCAAAACATTGGAGGGTTTTACGTCGCGGTTGATGATGTTGTGGTCATGGACGTACGCCAGCGCCTGCGCGATGGGAAGCGCCAACTTAACCGCCTCGCGCCATTCAAGCGGATGTCCTAATTTCTCTTTGAGCGTGCCGCCCGATAAATATTCCATCACCAAATAAGGCGAGCCGTCATATTCGCCATAATCCAGCACGCCGACAATGTTGGGGTGCGATAATTTGGCAAGCGATTTGGATTCGCGCTCGAAGCGCTTGAGCAGCATTTCCGCCTGATCGGGAGGGAACGCATCGCGGCGGATAACTTTGATCGCTACTTGACGGTCGAGGCGCGGGTCGTAAGCCTTATAAACCGTCGCCATGCCGCCTTCGCCAAGCAGATCAATGATTTGGTAACGCTCAAATTTTTGACCGATCAATGACATAAGGATTCCTTTTGAATAAAATAAGTGATGCGAATACGCTAATTAACCCAAGTTGCTACCATGTTTTCTGGGCAAGAAAATTTCAGACCCTTGCCACAGATTTCACCGATTTGCACGGATTTTTTTCAAATTAGTGAAAATCCGTGTAATCCGTGGCAAAAGAACTAAAAAAC
>JAQTWR010000292.1 GCA_028689195.1 Anaerolineales bacterium
CCGCGAAGGTAGGCGAGAAGTACAAACCGCCGGGCCATTCGGTGGCTGTGTAATATTGGTAATGTCGCAATTCCTGACCGCGATACAAAACCACCGAAGAGCCTTTCGCGGCGTATCCGTATTTGTGCGTATCCGCCGACATGTACGTCACGCCCGCGAGACGAAAATCAAACGGCGGAACGGGATAGCCGAGTTTTTCAGCCCACGGAAGGATGAACCCGCCGAGACACGCGTCCACATGAAAGCCGATTTGATTCTGCCGCGCAAGTTCGGATAACGCCTCGATAGGGTCAATTGCGCCATGAGGGAAAGACGGCGCGGAACCGACGATGACGATTGTATTTTTTGTGACGGCTCTTTTCGCGGCGTTTACATCGGCGCGAAAATTTTCATCCACAGGCACGCGAATCATCTTGATGTTGAAATATTGACTGGCTTTATCGAATGCGGCATGCGCTGTGACGGGGACGATCATCTCAGGCTTTGTAATTCCCTTTTTGTCGCGCGCGTAATCGCGGTAGGTTTTCATCGCCAGCATGATGCTTTCCGTCCCGCCGGAGGAAACCGCGCCGCAGACGTCGCCATCTCCGCCGAGCATGTTTGCGGTCATGGCGATAATTTCCGCCTCGAATTTTGTCGCGCTGTGCCACACGTCCGCGTGGAGCGGGTTGCTCTGCGAGTTGATCGCGTAGACTTGATTTAGAAAATCAATATGTTTCTGGTCGCCATGATAGACCGCGCCCGAAACAAAACCATCCCGCCAATGCGATTCTTCTTCGGCGCGCATGGATTCCATATCCGCGAGAATATCCGCGTAATCGCGCCCGCTGGCGGGAATTTCGGTGAACGCCGCGAATTTATTCTTATATGGCTTTGTGGATTTTTCAAGTTCGATCATGATCTCGGCGTATTCCGCTTCTATTTTTTCGTTTACGCCCGGAATTTTTTTGATTCGTTTTTCAACGTAAGCCAAAAAACGCGGGTCGAGTTTCCCTAACAAATTTATCAAAATATCTTGTAATTTCATTGAGGCTCTCCAGTTTTTTTATTGTACTTTATGTCGCTTAATTTAATCGTTGACGAAAATCCGGTTTAAATGACGATTATGATCTTTAGAGTTCGCGCAGCGCCGATTTTGATTTTGATGCGGAGGCGTAAATAAAAATATTCATCGCCTTAAATGATTGACAGCGCGCAAGTTGGGGGTATAACTGCGCCGACATAGAGTCTGCTTGAAGATGGTTTCATTCGTTACGCAGGGATAAATCCTGCGGATCGTGAGAGTGTCTAACTTTGTGGGCTAAACACAAAGTCACGAAGACTCGAAGACGCAAAGAAACCTTTGAGGCTTGGCGTCTTTGCGCCTTCGCGTTAAAGAAAGCCCATCCTTTTAGACACTCCTCGGATCGTATGGAAAGAATTTTCAAGCGGGTTCTTTTATTTTCCCTTTTGGAGGTGCGAGTGAACGCGACTTTGAAATTGGGAGAGCATTTTATTTTTGATCTCTCCGACTGCGATACTAAAATTTTGATGGACAGCGAGCGCTCCTATGCGCTATTTGCCCAAGCCGTGCGTGAAAGCGGCTTGACGGTTGTGGACGAGGGCTTTTACAAATTCAGTCCGCATGGCTTTACTTGTTTTTTGCTGCTGTCAGAGTCTCATGCAAGTCTGCACGCATGGCCCGAATATGGCTATTGCGCTATTGATCTTTTTACCTGCGCCATCGGCAAGGATATGATGCCTTTGATTATGAATATCAAAGAGGCTTTTGGCGCGGATGATTTCTCGCTTCGAAAACTCGACCGCGAAGCGTCTATCGAAACCAGAATACCGATTGCGGTGTAAAAATGAGCGTTTGGTTTACGGAAGAATTGCATCCCTATTATCGCAAAGGCGTTTGCGTCAAAAAAATCCTTGCGGACGAGCATACTCGGTTTCAGCATTTACAGATTGTTGAAACCGAGTTCTTCGGCAACGCCATGATACTTGACGGCGTTATTCAACTCACCGAGCGCGATAATATGGGCTATCACGAGATGATCGCGCATGTGCCGATGCTTGCGGTGGAAAACCCTAAACAAGTATTGATTGTCGGCGGGGGGGACGGCGGCTCGCTGCAACAGGTCTTGCGATATCCCTCTGTAGAGAATGTCGTCGTTTGCGAATTGGATCAGCGCGTGGTGGACCTTTCGCGGAAATATTTTGCCGCGGCTTTTGGCGACCCGTGGAGCGATCCGCGCGCGAAATTACTCGTTCGCGACGCGTTCGGCTTCTTGGAAGAGAATCCCGCGCAATTTGACGTCATCATCTCTGACACCACCGACCCCATCGGCATGGCGGAAAGATTATTTTCAGACGAATTCTACAAACTTATGGCGCGCGCGTTGACCCCTGACGGAGCCGCGTCGACGCAATGCGAACAACCCTTCTTCGACGCCGAATTAATTAAGACCGTTTATCAATCTGCAAAAGCGTTGACGAAAAATCCGGCATATTATTACGCTAATATTCCAACCTATCCGGGCGGCGGAATTGGTTTTATGTACGTCTCGAACACCCCCTGGCAAAATGGCTTGAAGACGCCCTATCCCCCTGGCGTGAATAATTATATTAACCCTGACGTTCACAGGGCTGCCTTTGCGTTGCCTGAATTTTTCAGGAGAGAATTGTACGCGACTTAATGGCAGCGTTTTTTTTCTTGCGCAAGAAATCGGTTACTGCGCGCGATTTAACCTTGCGTAAATTTTCTTGTTGTTCTCGTAGATCGCAAGGAATTCTGCAAACAACTCGTCGTAGATTTTTCTGTTATCGGGATTGGGCGCGTATGTATTTTCGATTTTTACCCGCGTTCCGATTTCATCGTATGTCAAATATCCAAGCCCTGCCGCCGCGAGTAACGCCGCGCCGCGCACGTTGACTTCGATTGGGTCCGCCACTTGTCGAATGGGGCGGTTCAACACGTCCGCGTGGATTTGACACCAAATATTCGATTTCGCGCCGCCGCCGACCATGTTGATCGCATTGACGGGACGCTTGATAAATTCTTCGACATATTTCAGCAGCCAGCGCGAGTTATACGCCACGCCCTCGAACACCGCGCGCACCATATCCGCCCGCGTGGCGTTCAGCGACATATTGTGGAATCCGCCGCGCGCGAGATGGTCGTCAACGGGCGTGCGCTCGCCGTAAAGCCAGGGGGTGAAAATCAATTTGCCGCTGCCTGCGGGCGCGCGTTCAGCCATTTGATCCAGCAGTTGATATGCGTTTGCGGGTTTTTCGCCTTGCGAGATTTCGTCCTGCGGGAAAAGAATGTTGTTTCGTAAATATTGCAAACATCCGCCCGCAGATTCCTGTTCGTTGGAAAGCAGGTAGCGTCCCGGTATGCCCGACGGAAGCGCGGCGATATTGTGGAAGATGTCCGTTTTTTTGAAAGGCACATGACAAACCAGCCAGCCCGATGTGCCGATGTATAAATGCGGCTCGTAATCTTTCACCGCGCCAGAACCAATCGCGGCGGAATGAACGTCGGGCGAACCCATAAAAACTTTCACGTCATCGCGCAGGCCCCACGCGCGGGCAATCTCTGGGCGCAGGGTCCCTAATACCGCGTTGGCGGGTTTCAGGTCGGGAAGTTTTGCGCGGTCAATTCCCGCGAGGTTGAGCAATCCTTCGTGGTAGGTCACGTTTTGGACGTCGCGATTGTCCGTCACCCAATGCAATACAATCGAATTAAAAGACGCGGCGAATTCGCCCGTCAATCGCAAACCGATGTAATCCATCGGCTCAAGGAATTTATAAGCGCGTTGATAAATATCGGGATGAGCGTCTTTGAGATACAAAATATGCGCGATGGGGTCTTTGCCTGAGTTGCCCGGCGCGCCGCCCGTGAGCCGAATCCAGTTATGGATTTTCGCCAGACCGTACCCTTCCACTTTTGGGAATCCGTCCGCCATTTTGTGGATGTATGGCGCGCCGCGCGAATCCATCCAGATGATTGCATTGCCGAGCGCCGCGCCGCTTTGATCCACCGCGACCGTCCCCGACCATTGAGTAGTGTTTGCGATGGCGATGATGTTGTTATTGTCAATTAGATTTTTTGCAAGCAGGCGCTTGCCTGCCGTTTCAATCGCGTTCCACCACTCGTCGGGAGATTGCTCTGCGCCGCTGTTGGGTAAAAGCAATGTTTGAGTTTCTTCAAACTCGCTGCCGACGAGTTCGCCTTGCGTGGAGAATAGCGCGACTTTAGGACC
>JAQTWR010000293.1 GCA_028689195.1 Anaerolineales bacterium
CAGCGCGGAGGTTTCGTTTCGACGTTGAAGCATTTTCTTTTGCGACGCAAGAACTTCGCTGATCTCGCGCTCCATGAAAATAACATCGTAGGAAATATCTTCGGGCAGAAATTCCAACAAATACGAAATTACCTTAACGGCTTTTCCGCGCGCGTCGTAAATCCAGCGCTTCTCGCCGTCTTTGAGCGCCTTCACTTGTTGAATTTCAAAATAGCCGTTGGGATTATCCTCGTCGGCTTCGCGCAGTGAATCAACAACGGAGGGGATTCCGCCTTCGACGAGCATCTTCATCATCATGGATGTGCCGGAGCGCGGCAAACCCGAAACGACAACGATCTTTTTATTTGCTATTTTTGGTTCTTCGCGCTTGAAAAAATTCTTAAACATTTGCGCCTTTTGAAAGACCTGACAGGCTTCTAAAACCTGTCAGGTCTCTTTCTAGAGATACCCCAAACCCTTCAATCTTTCTTCGAGATCTTTTTGATTATGACCACCCGTTTGTTGCGAAGGCGGTTTGATATGAGACTGGTCGAGGTGCTTGCCAATGGCGAGGAAGGGAACGTCGCGGAAGGAAACGCCGCCGAAGTTTTGCAAATCGCGGTTGGTGAAAATCACGCCCTGCACGAGTTCCGTATCCACGCAATGATCCGCGCCCCAGTGATCGTGATTGGGTTCTTCAAGCGCTTGCGGAATTTTGCCCAATCCCGTTTCGGAGGAGGCGCGATATCCGCGCGCGTATCCAACTACGAGGTCGGGACCAAAGCGCGTATATGCGCCGTTGTAGGTTTCATGTTTGAGGCGGATGCGATGCGCGACGGAATTTCCATCCGCGCCTTTCCAATCCATCAATCTTGTTTGAATATCGGTCAACAGCGGTTCGATTTCATTCGCACCGACAATTCCCTGACCTTCGCGCCCTGCGACATTTAAGTAAACACTGTTCAAGCCGACCGCGTAGGCTTTGGTGCGCGACCAATCAACAGACGAGAGATCGCCTTCGGATTTTCCGTCTTGCAAAGCAAGATATCCGTTTTGAGCAAGCCAGCGATTTAAGTGTATTTTATGTTCATACGTTGTGAAGCCGTGATCGGACATGACGAGGTAGTTATATTTGCCGCCCCAATGTTCCACGCGCTGATTGACTTCGCCAACGAAGCCGTCCAATTTTTTGTACCATGCCTGCGCCACGTCGAGTTGATTGTGATAGAACATGTGCTGCACGCGGTCAAGGTCGTCGAAGATGCTTGCCAACACGCCTTCTTTGAATTCGCCAAGCAGATGGAAAAATATCTGTTTGCGGCGCTCGAAGATCGTATCGCACAGCGTGATGAATTGCGCGTCGCTGATGCAGCCGTCTTCGAGACCGGTCGTGTCCTGGGGCCAGCCGAGCGTGAGGTACGCGCCGACCTTTTGCCAGAGATTTTTCGCAAAGGATTTCGACGACGAATAATGCGATAACGCATGAAGCGGATGAATTTGCAAAGGCAGGGAATACAATCGCACCGCGCCGTTAAGACTTGTCAAGATTACGCGCGTGATCGCGTGGACGTTGAACAGAAAGCCAGCCTTGAATTTGATTTCGACAATATCGCTCCACTCGCCGACGCGCAATTGAAATTGCTGGTCGCCGATGGTTATCTTCGCAGAGTTTGCGTCAATCACGTCCACGACCACAGGGAGCGTGACGGGCTGTGGACCGTTCTTGCTCGATATTGAAGGTCCGTTCAACATCGCTTTGAAGATTCCTTTCGAGGTAGATTCAAAGCGCGTCACTGTCGTCTTATTTTTCTTTTCGTCTTCTGTCGTGAACAGCGTTCCTACGCCAAGTTGTCCGCGAATATCGGGAGCGCCGAGTCCGGGCAGGGTGTTGATCGGCAGTTCGGGGCGCGCGGGATACATGGCGGGCCACCACAAAGCGGTGGCGGGATAGCCCATCTCGGCGGCTTCTTCAAAAAGCGTTTTGGCGATATACGGCGGGACGAATTGTTCGCCCGCGACAGTTTTCTTCGTCGGTAAAATGGAAACGTAAGGCGCGTACGTGGAAGGGTCGCGGTGAACGAAATCGAAAATGCCGTGACTGCCCGGGTCGGCGCCTGTTGCGATGCTCGTCCACGAGACTTCGGTCTGCGGCGGCGAGCAAACTTCAAAACGCGAATATCCCTTCGCGTCCGCAAATTTTGAAAGATTCGGCAACTGATTTTTCCCCGCCATATCTTCAAACACGGCGGGGTCAAAAGAGTCGAAACCAAGCAGGATTGTTTTCATATAAAGCGTTATTTATCCTGCTTGCCTTGCGGTTGTTCTTGTTCGTCTTCTTTACGCATCTTGCGGCGCATCTTTGCAATCGCTTCGCGGATGTTGCGCGAGAAAAACATCAGAACCGCCGAGCCGCCTACTAAAACAGCCGCCAGCGCTTGAAACAACATTCCGCCTGTGTTTGGGTCAATATACATGATCGTTACTCCTTTTTTATTAGCCCGAAGATTATATCCGACGTTATATCCCTTGTCCATTTTATCTCTTGCGCGTTAGAATGTCTGCATGTCAAACGACGACCTCACCCCCGTCCGCCAGCAATATCTTGAAATCAAACGCGATTATCCCGACTCGATTTTATTTTTTCGGCTCGGCGATTTTTACGAAACCTTCGACGAAGACGCGGAGATCACCGCGCGCGAGTTGGACATCGTATTAACGTCGCGCCCTATTGGCAAGGGAATGCGGACGCCGCTCGCGGGCATTCCGTATCACGCCGTCGAAAATTATCTCGCGCGATTGATCGAAAAAGGCTACCACGTCGCCATTTGCGAACAAGTCGGCGCGCAGCCTGAGAAGGGAATCTTCCCGCGCAAAGTGGTGCGCGTGGTGACTCCGGGAACTGTAACGGAATCGGGACTCCTGCCGGGCGACGCGAACAACTACCTCGCCGCGATTTTTCTCGACGGTCAATCTGCCTCTATCTCTCATACGGATGTGACCACCGGCGAATTCGCCGTCACCGAACTTCCGCTCGAAGCCTTACGCGCCGAGTTGACGCGCATCCATCCCGCCGAAATTATTTATCCCGATAATCAAACCTTGCCCGATGGAATCAGAGGTCACTTAACTTCGCTGCCGTCATGGAAATTTGAAGCGGGCAAATGCAACGAGACTTTACTCGCGCACTTCAAATCATCTTCGTTGGCTGGGTTTGGATTGAAAGATAACAGCCTGCCCGTCAGAACCAGCGGCGCGATTGTTCAATACCTCAAAGAGACGCAGCCCGACGCGCTGAATTTGCTAACCTCGCTGCGAAATTACAGCCTCAACGAATTTATGACCCTCGACGCATCCACGCGCCGAAACCTTGAGTTGAATGAAACCCTGCGCGGCGAACGCAAAGGCTCGCTGCTCGGCGCGTTGGATTTCGCCATTACGCCAATGGGAAAAAGGCTCATCCATCAATGGGTCAGCCAGCCGTTATTGAGCGTCGAGAAAATTATCAAAAGACAGAACGGCGTTCAGGTATTTTTCGATCACGGCATGATCCGCGCGGAGTTACGCGCTGCGTTAAAACCATTGAATGATTTGGAAAGATTGGTCAATCGCGTTCTTGCGGGTCAGGCGCAGCCGCGTGATTTGGTTGCCATGCGCGGAACGTTGGGCGATTTACCGAAGGTGAAAGAAGTGATCAGTGAGCAGTTATCAGTGGTTAGTGGTCAGTGGTCGGTTTGCGGTGAAGAATTTTCGTTGTTGCAAAACGCCATTGACGACGATCCGCCGGCGACTCTGCAAAATACGGGCGTGATCCGCGCGGGATATTCCGCCGAGTTGGACGGCGTGATCGAAGCGTCAAAACACGCGCGAGATTGGATTGCAAATCTCGAAGGCATTGAGCGCGAGAAGACGGGCATCAAAACTCTCAAGGTCGGCTACAACAAGGTCTTCGGTTATTACATTGAAATTTCGCGCGGCGCGGCGGATAAAGCGCCTGAGACTTATATCCGCAAACAAACGTTGGTGAACGCCGAAAGATTCATCACGCCGGAGATGAAAGAATATGAAACGCTGGTGTTGAACGCGGAAGAGCGCATCAAAGAAATTGAAACGCGCCTGTTCCGCGAAGTCTGCGCGGAGTTGGCGAAAACCGCGCACAAGATTCTTTCCACCGCGCGCGTCATCGCGGAGTTGGACGTGCTTTCTGCGTTGGGCGAAGCGGCGGCGTTGGGCGGTTATGTCAAACCTGAAATTC
>JAQTWR010000012.1:0-15897 GCA_028689195.1 Anaerolineales bacterium
TACGCGCTTTGAACATGTCGCCCTGAGTAAAACCACCGCGCAAAAAGAAACGCGGTTCAAAGCGAAAGGAACAAAAGATTCAGCCACGAATTACGCGGATTATCACGGATAGATTTAAAAATTCGCGCAAATTAGCGAAATCCGCGGCAAAAACGGTTTTGAATTTCCTTGTTCCTTAGTAGCGGAGCGAAGGGTCTCTGAGATAATCGGAGAGATTCTCACCTGCCCTAGCGGGCGGCGCCAGGGTCGCTTCGCTCAGAATGACATTGCATAAGGCGAGATAATTATTTTTGCGTCGTCATAAGGAGACTGATTGAATATGAACAACAAAGCCTTTCTCTACATCGGCGGGGGAATTTTAGGATTGGTCGGTCTGTGTTTATTTGGATACGGATTCATTCTGATTCTTGGTTCAACGTCCAACACGGGGAGCGCGTCGTGGCTTGGATACGGAGTTGGATTCAGCGCCGCGAGTTTGCTCCTCATCGCGGTTGGAGTCTGGCTCATCGTGACCGCAGCCAAATCGAAACAGCCGCAAGCCGCGCAAAATATCACCTATAAAGTTGACCTGCCCGCGCAGACAAAAATCGAAGAGATGAAGTGCCGCAGTTGCGGCGGAAGCCTGAAAGCGGATAATATCAAAATGCTGGCGGGCGCGCCGACTGTGGAATGTCCATTTTGCGGAACGACGTATCAGTTAACTGAAGAACCGAAGTGGTAGAAAAGTTTGAAAGTTAAAACGTTGGAGGCTGCATGAAGAAAATCTTTTTAATTACGTTGGCTATTTTGTTGACGCTGGGAATTACCGCAAACGTCTCTGCGCAGAGTTCGTACCTGTTCAGCGTGGATAAAGAAGACGTGAATGTTTATTGGAACGCCGACGGTTCTCAAAGTTTGGATTACGTTTGGGTATTTACCAATGACGCCAACGGACATCCGATTGACTTTGTAGACGTGGGTATGCCCAACGGCAATTTCGATATGAACACCGTCAGCGCGGATGTTAACGGAAACGCGGCGAGCGTTTCAACCAGCGATTATCAAGGCAGCGGAACGGGTTTCGCGGTTGTGATGGATTCGCAAACCATCGGCGCGGGCGCAAGCGGAACCATCCACGTTTATGTTGGCAGAATCACGGGCGTACTCTATCCCGATAGCGGTGATAGCGCGTATGCCAGCGGCGTGTTTGCTCCAGCCTATTTCGGCTCGCAATATGTGAGCGGAACTACCGCGCTCACAATGACTTTCCATTTGCCGCCAGATATGAACGAAAACGAACCGCGCTGGCACGCAGCCCCCGGCGGATTTCCGTCCGAGCCGCAGGCAGGATATGACGCGGAGAATCGCGTCACCTACACATGGTATTCGCCAAGCGCAAGCGCGTCAGAGCAATATACATTCGGCGCGTCTTTTCCCGCTTCGTATGTCCCCGAGGACGCAGTCATTCGCACGTCCGCGCTCGACGCAATCGTCGGCATGTTCGCGGCGTTTTTTGGCTTTGTCGCGTCTTCTTTGCCTTGCCTGATTTTTATCGCGATATTCATTGGCTCTCCCGTTTTGAGTATTATCCAAGCCAATCGGCGCAAGTTGAAATATCTGCCGCCCAAAGTTTCGATTGAAGGTCATGGAATTAAACGCGGATTGACCGCCGTCGAATCCGCGATCTTGATGGAGCAGCCGCTCGATAAAGTGATGACCATGACGCTGTTCAGCGTCATCAAAAAAAACGCGGCGTCGGTGAAAACGCGCGACCCGTTAGAAATCGAAAGCGTGCAGCCCTTGCCCGAAACTTTGCACGACTATGAGCGCAACTTCCTCAAAGCGTTCAAAATCCCCGATAAGAAATTGCGGCAGGAAGCGCTGGAAACCATGATGGTCGGCTTGGTGAAAAACGTCGCCGAAAAGATGCGCGGATTTAGCCGCAAAGAAACGCTCGATTACTATAAAGCCATCATGGAAAAAGCCTGGCAGCAGGTCGAAACCGCCGATACGCCCGAAGTCAAAAGCCAGAAATTTGAAGAGGCGCTCGAATGGACAATGCTCGATAAAGATTACGATGACCGCACGCGCCGCGTTTTCCGCGGACCCGTGTATGTGCCGATGTGGTGGGGACGCTATGACCCGGCATATCGCCCCGCATCTTCCGGAGGACAAGCCGCGCCAGTTAGTATGCCGTCTTCGAGCGGGAAGCAGGGTTTACCCGGCGCGGACTTCGCCGCATCAATGGTGACGGGCGTGCAGACCTTCTCGCAAAAAGTCATCGGCAATATAAATACGTTCACCGGAAAAGTGACGGGAGCGACCAATCCTCCGCCAAAGCCCAGTTCGAGCGGTCGTCGCGGCGGCGGGGGCGGCGGACGTTCCTGCGCTTGCGCGTGCGCCTGTGCGGGTTGCGCGTGCGCGTGCGCCGGCGGAGGAAGGTAAAAAGAAAAGGATGAATTGTGAAGGATGAAAAAAAGGTGATGTATGAGTTTATTGAGCGAATTATTTAATCGTAAATCGGAAATTGGAAATCTAAAATTCGGACTCTATCACTACCTCCGCGAAGACGCGCATGAAAAATCTCGCATTCATTTACGCATTGATCCCGATGGACACGGCACGCTGATTGTCAACGCCAGCAGCGTCATGCACTTGAATCCCACCGCGGCGTTGATGGCGTATTTGATTCTGGAAGAAGTCGAAGAAAAACGGGCAATCAAGATCATTCAAAAACAATATCGCGTTTCAGAGAAACAGGCGCGCAAAGATATTTCTGAATTCAGAATTCAGATTTCAGAATTACTACGCCCCGACGGCGCTTGTCCTATTCACGAACTCGACCTTGAAACCGTCATGCCGTTCAGCGCGCGTCCAACCGCCCCATATAGAATGGACCTGGCGCTCACCTATCGCTGCAACAACGATTGCGCGCATTGTTATAACGCGCGCGAAAGAAATTTCCCCGAGTTGACGACCGAGCAATGGAAACTTGCGCTCGATAAACTCTGTGATTTGGGCGTGCCGCACATCGTCTTCACCGGCGGAGAATCCACGCTGCGAAACGACCTGCCCGAATTAATCCGTCACGCCGAAGCCAACGGACAGATCACAGGACTCAACACCAACGCGCGGCGATTGGCGGATATGAATTACGTCAATCAACTCGTAGACGCGGGACTCGATCACGTTCAAATTACGGTCGAATCCTGCGACGAAGAAATCCACGACGCGATGATGCAATCCAAGGGCGCGTTCAAACAAACCATCCAGGGTTTGAAAAATGTTTTGGATAGCAAACTATATGTGATGACCAATACCACCATGCTCAAATCAAACGTCCACAAAATTCCCGAAACGCTGGACTTTCTCGCGGAACTCGGCGTACCGACCATCGGGCTGAACGCGCTGATCTATTCGGGGCATGGACTGACGGTGGGAACGGGGCTGCGCGAAAGCGAATTGCAGCCCATCCTCAATATGGCTGTGGAAAAAACCTCCGCGCGCGGACAAAAACTCATCTGGTATACGCCCACGCAATATTGCAACTTCGACCCCACGCAAAGCAACCTCGGCGTGAAAGGCTGCACCGCCGCGCTGTACAGCATGTGCATTGAATCAAATGGAGATGTGCTGCCCTGCCAGTCATATTATCAATCGCTGGGAAATTTCCTCGCCGACTCATGGGATTCGATTTGGAATCACCCCCTATCCACGCAGTTGCGCGAACGCCAGAACCTGCCTTTCAAATGCGAAACCTGTTCCCTTGTCGCGGAATGCGGCGGCGGATGTCCCTTACAGTTCGAAGGCGCCGGAGTCCAAAATCTCCCAATTTTGGCGTAACGGTTCAAAGTCTGGAGACTTTGGACTCCGATAAATAAAAGGAAAACCATGACCGACCACGAATGGATTAAAGAATTTCCCGCCGCAATCACCGTCTGCGACCCCGAAGGAATCATCCTCGAGATGAACGACAAAGCCGCAAAGACTTTTGAAAAAGACGGCGGATATAAATTGCTCGGCATGAACATGCTCGATTGCCATCCCGACCCCGCGCGGGAAAAAACTGAAAGACTGCTCGCCGCGCGCGTCAAGAACGCATACACCATCGAAAAGAACGGCGTGAAAAAGATGATATTCCAATCCCCTTGGTATAAAAATAACGAATACGCGGGTTTCGTGGAACTCTCGCTTGAAATTCCATTTGAAATGCCGCATTTTGTTAGAACGTAATTCATCTTGTTTATGGAAATCGCCTACCTTATCGCCTTCCCCGACCCCGACGACGGCAACGCCCCGCCCCCTGAAAAATTCAAGGGGCTGAAAGACGCGCCGTATTTTGAACCGATTGACATTGAACTCGTCACGCTCGGCGAAGAAACTATCATCATCGAAGAACGCGCTATATCCATTGTCCGTCAGCGTTACGACGGGCGCGTGCAAATGATCGAGTGCCGTTTTGAATTAAAAAATCCTCTTGCAGCTTCGATCTTACAGGAACGCGCAAAAATAGAAGCCGCGCTTCAAAGCCACTTTATTCCCGCGCCAATGCGTCAAAGCGGATTGTTCGAAGAATACACAATTCTGCTCGTCAAAGAAGCAAAGCCAACGCCTGAAAAATGGCTCGACAAAAACGCGGCGGAACTTTCAAGATTCATCCGCTCGCAGCGGGAAACGCTCGACAAAGAAGAAATCAACGAAATCCTGAGCTCGCGCACGCGCTACTCCGCGCACGAACTCACCCTCGTAGATTGGGAAGGCGCGGTCATCATCGCCCCCAATGGAGATTTTCAATCCGACGTCGCGCTGCTCAAAATCGGCAATTACCAACTTCTGCGCTACCGCATGTTGGATCAAACCATCGAAAAAATGCTCGATAAACTCAACGAAGCATTTTTCAAAAACAAACGCCGTCCGCGCCCCACGCGCGGCATGTTGCGCCAGATCGCCGAACACAGGCTTGAGGTCATGCTCGACTTTGAACGCGCCGAACAATACATGCTGCTCATCGGCGATTGGTACACGTCCAAACTCTATGAAGCCATTCAAACCGAGCTCTACTTAAAAGATTGGAAAGAAAGCGTCAAGTCAAAACTTGACAATCTCGAAAATATCGTCGAAACCATCAAAGACAACTTCAGCGTTTCAATGGAAGTATTGATGGATCGCATCCAGATGTTCGGATGGGTCATTCTGCTGATTGGCTACATCTACTTGTATTTTCTCGACGCGGGCTGGATCAAGTTCCCTTAACCGCAATAACCGCGTCGCGCCCGCGCAGTTAAGATTTGAAATCAAAGGAATCCCGTCGCTGTAAATCAAGACGCGACGCATTAGATTTAAGGAGAATCCCATGAACCTCTTTGAGCAAATTTCAAACCGTTTTTCAAAAGTTGCGCCATTGCCTGCAGGCGCGCATCAAATGCAATCCGCCGCAGATGAAAAACCGTACCGTCTTCACTTGCGCCTGCAAAAGGACGGTTCGGGCATTCTCATCCTCAACGCGTCCACCGTGCTGCAGCTCAACCCCACCGCCGCCGAATACGCCTTTCACTTCATCAAAGGCACAAATCGCGAAGAAGCCGCAAAACAAATTTCAAAACGCTATCGGGTGGATAAGAAAACCGCGCTCGCAGATTTTGACTCCTTCGCCGATAGAATCGAAACCCTCATTCATACCTCCGATCTCGATCCCGCGTCTTTCCTCGACTTTGAAAGGGTCGCCCCGCACTCGAGCGATTCCACGCTTCGATTGGATTGCGCCATCACCTACCGCCTGCCAGAATCTACGCGCGCCCAATACGCGCCCGTCAAGCGCGTTGACCGCGAACTCGCCACCGCAGAATGGCAAACGATTATGGACAAGGCGTGGCAGGCGGGCATTCCGCACATCGTATTCACAGGCGGCGAAGCGACGCTGCGCGAAGACCTGCTCATGCTGATTGACCACGCCGAAAAAAACGGGCAAGTCTGCGGATTATTGACGGACGGAATCAAACTCGCGGACAAAGAATATCTCGATATGCTGCTGCAAACGGGGCTGGATCACGTCATGTTAATCCTGCAGCCGAGCGAACCAAAATCATGGCAAGCCATCGAAACCATCGTCCCGCAGGATTTATTCCTGACCGTGCATCTCACGCTCGATAAAGAAAACGCAAACGAGGCGAAAAATCTGCTGCAAAAACTATCCGAACTTGGCGTTGAAAATATTTCACTCAGCGCAACCGAAACCGAATTGACCGATAAGTTAATGGAATTGCAAGAAACCGCCGGCGCGCTGGGGCTCGTCATCCGCTGGGACTTGCCCGTCCCCTACTCCGCGTCGCATCCCGTCGCGCTCGAAACCGTTGAAGAACATATCCCCGAAGGCGCAGGCAGAACATGGATGTACGTCGAACCAGACGGCGACGTGCTTCCCGCGCAAGGTCAGGCGGATAAGGTGTTGGGAAATTTGTTAAGAGACGAATGGCAAACTATTTTCAAACTATAGGAGAAAAAAATGGATAAGAAACTTACTTCGCTTGTACTGAAAGCCGTAGGAATGGCAATGGGAGTCGCCGTGGTGACGCTGGGGATTCTTCGCGCGGCGTCCAGCGATACGCAAATCACCCTGCTGGGCATTGGCTTATTCGCGCTGGGGCTTGCCGCGCTCAACGCAGAATAAAAGCGGGGAACGTGTTTAACGCAAAGACTCAAAGGTTATTTATGCTTTTGAGTCTTTGTCTATTTTTGGTTAAATTAATCGCGCCCTTAAATACGCCAAGACAATTAACGGCTCATGTAGTATCATACGGCAATCTCAAAAGATTTCCCGCGCCATAACCAAAGGAGGAAATATGATAAACAAATTCAAATCCGTGAAAATGTTTTTGATAAGCGTCGCGCTGCTGGCATGTTCTTTCACAGCAAACAGCGTTCCAACGCCCACGCCAACCGTGGTTTCAACCAGCGTTCCGACCATAACCGCCACGCCTCGAGCCACATCAACGCCTTTTTATAAAGTGGAAGTTGGAAAAACAATCGCGGTCAAAAGCGGCGGATTCAGTTTCTCGCAGATCAATGGGTACAAAGCATGGAA
This sequence comes from Anaerolineales bacterium, assembly GCA_028689195.1. GTDB lineage: Bacteria > Chloroflexota > Anaerolineae > Anaerolineales > Villigracilaceae > Villigracilis. The sequence continues at coordinate 7,061 of JAQTWR010000012.1, forward strand.
AGAAGACAACACCGGCGCATATTTAGCCAACCCCGATAGATCAGTTAATGTCGGCGTTCTCGCCTATCCGCGCCCCAGCGGAGCAACCCTCGCGGGGCTGATGTCAAACTGGCGCGACGGATTTAAAAGCGATTTTGACGAGGTCAATTTTGCCGAACCTGTAGCCGAAACAAAAGGCGATATTTCATCGCTTTCTGTCGCGTTTACAGGCATAGATAAAAAAATCCCCATGGAGGGACGTTTAACCATCTATGAGCCGCAAAAAGCGAAACTCATCTATTTATACACAATCGCTTACGGAGATCAGCGTTGGCAGCGCGAAGGGCAACAAGTATTTGAAACCACGGCGGGCAGCATAAAATTATTTACAATCACCGCGCTGGAAAACTGCCCAACCACAAAAAACGAGAATTACGGTTACCGCAAAACCAACCCGATTAAAATCGGCGGCGGCGGCGAACAAGAAGGAAGCGCCCGCATCGCCAATTACCTTAACGCATTATTGGGACGCAAAGGCGAGATTGTCTCGTATAACACCGGCAAAGCGGATTCCTATGCGGGCATTGACCTGGACGTTTACCTATTGCGTATCGGCAACGATCATAAAGGGTTATATTTCGACACATCCAACTTTGAAGAATTGAGCGTCCCGTACGGCTTATCCTGTTCGGCGCCGCTGCCCGGAAAACCAGATAACGGAACCCCGCTATAAAACCATGACATCGCTTCCCATTCCAGAATCCTATTGGGTTGTTCCCGATAAATTTCTCGCGGGCGAATATCCCGGCAGTTACGACGAGCGAATCGCGCGCCAAAGAATTTCCGCTTTTCTCAACGCCGGGATTAACGACTTTATTGACCTGACCGCGGCGAACGAACTCGTTTCGTACGAACCGCTTCTGAAAGAACTCGCGCCGCTCTACGAACTCGACGTAAACTACGCGCGCATCCCCATTCGAGATCATCGCGTGCCAAGCGCCGAAACCATGCGCCATATTCTCGACGCAATTGACGAATCTATAGAACGCAGCCGCAGGGTCTACATCCACTGCTGGGGAGGCGTAGGACGCACGGGCATTGCGGTCGGGTGTTATCTCGTCCGTCACGGCGAGACGCCCAAACGCGCCGTCGCGCAGGTGGATAATTTATTTCACACCAGACCCAAAAATCCATATTTTTCCCACTCGCCCGAAACCGAAGAACAAATTCAATTCGTTTTAGATTGGCGCGAATCGCCGCGCTATTGCGAAGGCTAACGTTGAGTGAAATCGAAACGATGAACTGGCGCGCGCGTTATCTCCAACAAGCCGCATGGACTCGCGGTTTGCGAAAATATCTTTTTGATCAGGCGGGACTTTCGCGCGCCAAACGAATCCTCGATGTGGGCTGCGGCTACGGCGCGATACTGGGCGAAATCCCCGCGCCCGCCGCGCCTTACGGACTCGACCTCGACTCTGCCGCGCTGACCGAATGTAAAATCCACGCCCCAAACGCCGCCCTCACCCGCGCGAACGGTCAGCGCCTGCCATACGCCGATAAATCATTCGACATTGCTTATTGTCATTATCTTTTGTTATGGGTAGAAGACCCGTTGCAGGTTGCGCGCGAAATGGCGCGGGTCAGCCGCCATGTCATCGCATTGGCGGAACCCGATTACGGTCAACGCGTAGACGAGCCGACGGAACTCAAAGCGCTGGGCGCGATGCAAACAGAATCATTACGCAGGCAGGGCGCAAATCCATTTTTGGGCGGCGCGCTGGCTGAGATTTTTTATCAGGCTGGAATCAAAATCGTAGAAACAGGACAAATTCAAAATCAGGATTCAGCGCGTCCGATTGAGGATGGGGAAAGCGAATGGGACGTGATCCAGTTTGATTTGCAGGGAATCGCATCGGACGTCGAAATCCAAAAAATGAAAATATTGGATCGGCAGACGCGCGAAAACGGAAAACGGATTTTGCGTATCCCGACTTTTTTTGCGTGGGGATTATCCCGCTAGAATTTTTTGCGTGGCTTTGAAAGCCAAAGGGGGCAACTGGGCGCGCGCGAACCATTCAGCGGCGTCGGCGTCATCGGCGGCGGCAAGTTCGCCGCTCACAATCTCGGCATGGTAAACAATAATAAAATCGGCGCCGCGCTCGTGTTCCTGCCCCGCAATCACATCCGCAACGCTGGTTACGCGCACCGTCAAACCCGTCTCTTCCAGACACTCGCGCGCGGCGGCTTCGGCGGGGTCTTCGCCGCCGTTGACAAAACCCGCGGGCAAAGTCCACAACCCGCGAAAAGGCTCGTTCGCGCGGCGCACAAGCAAAACGCGGCGGTCATCCTCGACAAGGACAGCCGCCGCAACTTTTGGGTCAACAAAATAAATCCATCCGCATTGCGGGCAAACCGGACGCTCGCCGCCGAACTTATTTTCGCGGATCATCCCGGCGCCGCAGCGCGGACAAAACTTGATATGACGATCTCTTAGCGCCATTTTCTTTTTGCAGATTGGCGCAAGGCAAACATGACCAGCGCGCCGATGATTGCGACAACCATCAGGCTGATCTGCCATGCGGTAAGAGCCGCGCTTCGATTCTGAACCTCAGGTTGATTCTGCGGCGCGGAATTATCCATGCCCGGCGCTTCTTTTGCCGTCGGCGCCTCGCCGCCCAAGAGCGGGGGCGAAGCCTCGGCAGAAGCGGTCGGCAGGGCAAACATCTCTACGGCTGGCGCTTCGGTCGCCGCAGGCGCTTCGGTTGCGGCGGCAGCCATCGGCGCTTGCGCTTGCATTGGAGCGGCTTCTCTGTTTACGCTGTCAGCAAGCGGAGCCGCGCCGCCCATTGATAAAGAAAATGAATTTGCGGCGAAGGTCAAAATTAACAGCGCCGTTGCAAAGGCGGATGAAAATTTAAAGAACGAATATGCGCGCGGCAAAGGCGGATTTTGCCCGACCATTTTGCGGGTCAATGTGAAGTTGCGCGGCGCTTTGCGTTGGGGAAGTTTGCGGAGAATATTCCGCGCGACGCGAAGATCTGCCAACGCGGATTCCAGTTCGCGGTCGGCGGCAACGCGGGATTCCAATCGCGCAGATTCCGACGGGCTGAGTTGTCCGTCTAAATAAGCGGAGAGGAGTTGAATATCGCGAGAGTTTTTCATCGGGTGTTCTCCCCTTCCAGACGAAATGAAGCGGGCAATAGTTCCTCAAATCCGCGCAGACATTCGCGCAGACGCAAACGCGCGCGCGCAAGCCGACTCTTGATGGTGCCAAGCGGAACGCGGATGGCGGCTGCCACTTCGCTGTAATCCATGCCTTGAATATCGGCAAGCGCCACGACGGTGCGAAATTCAACGGGAAGATCGTCAAGGCAGTGTTGAATGGCGTGTTCGAGTTCGTCGGCTTCGGATTGTTCTGCGGGGGTCATGTTGGGGTCGGCGAGCCAGCGCGGAGAATCCATCTCTTCGCCGTCGTTGGTATCGGGTTCGAGCGGCGTTGTCGGTCGGCGCTTTTTGCGGCGCAGTTCGTCGTAACAAGCATTGGTGACGGTACGCATCAGCCACGCTTTGAACGATCCGCCGCGAAACGACGAGAGATTTTTGAACGCAGAAATGAAGGCGTCTTGCGCCGCATCCTGCGCGAGGTCTTCGTCGCCGAGAATGCGAAGCGCGGTGTTGAAGACCATATTCTGATAATGAAGAATAAGGGTGTTGAATGAATCCAAGTCGCCGCGCTGCGCGGTTTGAATGAGGGATGTTTCGTCCATGCGGGGAATTGTACCCCAAGCGCGAATGAGTTGCGTGGCGCCTTCAGGCAAGAGAGTGTCTAACTTTGTGGGCTAAACACAAAGTCACGAAGACTCGAAGACGCAAAGAAACCTTTGAGGCTTGGCGTCTTTGCGCCTTCGCGTTAAAGAAAGCCCATCCTTTTAGACACTCCTTCAGGCAACATTTGACCTCTTGCAAAAGTCTAAAGGTTCTAACCACGAAGACACAGAAACACTGAGAAAACCAATTTAAACTCCGCGCCTCTGTGGTTCAAAAAGATTCCCAGTTACTCGCTTATGCAAGAAGTCTATATACGCAAACCCACTACCCAAAAATATTTTGCCTGACAAAGCGCGGCGCAAGTTACTGTCCGATAGCGTAACTTTTCAATTCAATGTACCCCGAGACATCGCTTGGGTTTAAGGGGATGGAAATTCCAAAAACGTCGAGATTGGCGTAATTGCTTTGCGATTTGAGCAAGCCGATATTGGGCGCGAACCATTGCGTGGCTTGCGCGGTGATCGAACCCGTGGCTTGACTCCCGTTTACGGTGGCGGATACCTGCCCCTCGCCGCGACAAATCACTTTGAGCGCGTTGAACGTTCCTGCGGATACGGTCACGGTTTCAAAAGCCGCGCTGCCCGCCGCAAGCGTTTGGCAGGTCATCTGCACATTAGACGGCGCGACGTCGAAAGAAAAATCCCTGCCGTTGTAGTTGATCTTTCCGCTGCCATAAATGCGATATTGAATAATCCATGATAGCGCCCAATTGCTGGCGGCAAACGCGGCTTCATTGGGAGCCAGCACGCCGCCGATGTAGTCCACGTTCATCTCGCCGTTGACCATATCGCCGAAAACTTTTTGTCCGCTGAGCAGTGGAAAGTTGAGGATAATATCCTGATCGCATTGGACATAAGTCCGCGCGGTTGCGCCGCTATTGAGTTCAACCGCGTCTACGGCGGCTTGCGAACCTTCGACCGCGATGACGCGCATATTTACGTTTCCGCTGCGTTTTGGCGTATTGACGTAATACGTCCACTGCGAGGCGGGGCGCGCGGGATACAAGATATTTTTGCAAGTATTCGGGTTTGGCGAAGGCTGCGGAGGCGGCGACGGGAAGGGAACCGCGGTAGGCGTAAGCGTCACAACAACCGCTTGAATTGGCGCAGGCTGCGGCGCGTATGGAATGGCGGTATTTTGCGTCCACAAAGAAAATATCCAATTAGAAAATGCGGACGATGTAACCGTCGGCGACGGGGTTGGCGAAGCGGGAATTTGAGAGGGCGCGCCGATTGGCAGCCCAATATTCGGCGGAGCGAGGCTCGGCGTGGCGTAGATATAAATCGGGACGGCAGGAAGCGCGGTCGGCTGGGCGGGGAGGAAGAACTTGAGAGCCACGGTCAAACCGGCGCACAATACAAACGCCGTCACAGAAAAAGCCGCAATCCACCAGAGGCTGCGTCCCTTTTTTAATTGCCGCGTAAAATTCTTGACCATGTTTTCATTCTATCATCGGGAGAGGCGCGCGGCGTTATAAAATCAATGCAATCGAGAAGATGGGGGATCAAAAACACCTTCCGCGCCGCGCCTCAAATCGCATATAATCATTACGATGAAAGGAAAAAAATGTTCAAACGTATATTCTTAACTTTAATTACGACTTCCATACTCGTCAGCGCCTGCGGCGCGCAAGCCGCGCAAGACCCGTACGTTCAAACGGCGGTCGCGCTGACTGTCGCCGCGAAGAACGCGGAACAGAGCGCGCCGACGCCCACCCCTGAAACGGTCGCCATCGCAACAAAATCGCCGCTGGAGTTTTCGCCGACGCTCACGCTGTCTGCGCCCATCGCTTCGGCGACCGCGCCCGTCAACGCGAACGCAAATCCATGCGCCAAAGCCAGCCTCGTCAGCGAAACGATTGTAGACGGCACAATCTTCAAGCCCGGTCAAAAATTTACCAAAACATGGGAAATCAAAAATACGAGTTCGTGCGCGTGGAATACGAGTTATAAGATCGTCTTCTGGGACGGCGATATTCTCGGCGGCGGATATGTTTACAACCTGCCGCAGAATGTGCCGCCGCAAGGCGTGGTTTCCATCTCGCTTGTCCTTACCGCGCCAACGGTAGACGGGAGTTACAAATCCAAATGGGCTTTGCAAACTCCAGACGGGGTTAATTTTGGCGTGGGCGATTACAGCGCGCCATTCTACGCGGAAATTGTGGTCTCATCGTCGAGCAAGCCCGCGTACGCGGTAACATCCGTGACTTATCAGATGACGCGCGAACCCGCGACGGGCTGTCCGGCGAACATAAACTACATCGCATACGCCACCGTCACTACCAACGGACCGCTCGAATTCAAATATTATTGGGTTCAAAGCGACGGGCATAACATCTACAACAAAGAACTTATCAAAATGGAAGCCGCCGGCAGCGTGGTTCTTTCCAACAGTTGGAAACTCAACCTCGCAAGCAATGCCGTCACGCGCTGGATGGCGCTGGCAATCGGGATTTCTGACGGCGAATATTATCAATTCACAGAATATCCGCATGTCGAGTTTACGAAAACCTGCGGCGGATAGAGAATCTTCGCCGAAAGAAGGCAATATATCCACGAAAGAAGCCGGCGCGCGCCGGCTTCTTTTGGCGTTTGCCCAAAACGCGCGCCGATACGCCTATCCGTTAGCTGCGTTATAATAAAGTTAATCATTTTCGGAGGTTACTGATATGAAATTTGGAAAGAAATTCTGGCTGGTAAGCGCCGCAACGCTGATTTCCATCCTATTAAGTTCATGCAACTTGGGCGCGACTCCAGTTCCCACGCAAGACACGGGCGCGATACAAACCCAGGTATTTAATGATATTTTGATGCAAGCCGCTTCACAACAAACTCAAACCGCGTTGGCGAATCCAACCGCTACCAATACTCCGCTGCCAACGCCAACAACGGGATTTCTCCCGACCTTTGCGCCCATCGGCGGAGGGGGCGCTACGCCTTTGGCGATTGGCACGCCGATTTCCGGCTTTACGCCGCTGGCGCCGCTCCCTACCGTTGCCGGAGCTATCCCGACAATCACTACAAAAAACGGCTGTAACGACGGCTCTTATATCGGAGAAACGAACGTCGCCAACGTGGATTGGGAAGAACTCAAAGGCAATACCGCCTACTCTAAAGGATGGACGATATTAAACACGGGAACCTGCGTGTGGGATGACGGGTACATATTCTCTCTCGTCACAGAATTTTCCAGCCCGGAAATTAGATGGGACAAAGAAAGTATTATCATCACCAAAAAGGACGTGTTTACCGAGCCGCAACATTCGCAATCCTTCATCGTAAAATTTACCACGCCCAAAGCGCCCGGCAGGTACGAAGCCTACTGGAAACTGCAAGACGACGCGAAAAATTATTTTGGTCCCATGGTTTGGATTCGCTTTACGATTCAATAATAGCCACCCTCGCCCTCCGGGAGAGGGCTAACACAAAAAGAGGACGAATGAAAACAAAACAGATCATCACAGTATTACTCATTGCGATCATCTTAACCGCGTGCGCGCCCGCCACGCCCGTTGAACCAACGCCCGACGTACTTGCCATCCGCACATCCGCCGCATACACGGTCGTCGCAGAATTTACGCTCACCGCCGCATCGTTCACATCCACGCCGCTGCCGCCCACCGAAACGCCAACGCCTGAACCGCCCACCGCCACAGCCACCGAAGCCTTCACCACCGACCCCACGCTCGCCGCGCTTGGCACGCCCGCCGCCTTATGCGACGATTATTCCTTCACAGCCGATGTGACTATCCCAGACGGAACCACAATGACGGCTGGACAGGAATTTGTCAAAACGTGGAAGATCAAAAATACCGGCAATTGCACCTGGGGCGCGGGCTATAGTTTGATCTACTCCTACGGAGAAAAAATGAACGGGCAGCCCGTCCCGCTCGCCACAGTCGTCGCGCCCGATGGAGAAGTGGACGTCTCTATCAACTTCAAAGCGCCTGACAAGATCGGCGAATACACCAGCGCATGGCAAATGGTCAACCCCACAGGGTTCTCCTTCGGCACAAAAGAAAATATTCTGTATGTAAAAATCATCGTCCAATAAGTTGAACGATCTCAAGCAAGCCATTAAAGACAAAACGCGCCAGTTGGGGTTCTCCCTGACTGGCGTCGCTTCTTCCGAACCTTCCGCGCAATATGCGTTTTTTCAATCATGGCTCGAACATGGCTATCACGGCTCGATGCAATATCTTCAAAACGAGAAACGCGCCGACCCAAAACTTATCCTCCCCGAATGTAAATCTATACTTATTCTTGCCCTGCCTTATTCGCCTTCATCCTTCATCCTTGATCCTTCATCCTTCAAAGTTGCCTCCTACGCCCTCGGCGACGACTACCACGACATCATCCCGCCGAAACTAAAACAAATCGTCGAATTCATCGAAGCGCAATTCGGGCAAAAAATCCCCAACCGCTATTACACAGATACGGGACCCATCCTCGAACGCGAACTCGCGCAGCGCGCAGGGCTGGGATGGATCGGCAAAAACTCCATGCTCGTCAATCCAAAAATCGGCTCCGCGTTTTTGCTCGCGGAAATTCTACTCGGCGTCGAACTCGAACCCGACGCGCCCGCCACCGATCACTGCGGAACCTGCACGCGCTGCATCCAAGCCTGCCCAACGCAATGTATTTTGCCGAACCGAACGCTCGACGCGCGTCGCTGCATATCCTATCTCACCATCGAAAACAAAAACGAGATTCCCGAAGACCTGCGTCCGCAAATGCAAAACTGGATTTTTGGATGCGACGCCTGTCAAGCGGTCTGCCCGTGGAATCGATTCGCGCCATCGAGTTCTATCTTCGCTTCAAGCGACGCGGCGACTCTCCCCTCGGATTTATTGCTCGCCCCCGCCGAATTTAATCAACGCTTCAAACAGAGTCCCATCAAACGCGCCAAGCGACGCGGCTATTTACGCAACCTCGCCGTGGCGCTTGGAAACCGCAAAAATAAAAACGATATTCCGCTGTTGGAACAAGCCGCGCAGGATGCCGAGCCGCTGATCAGGGAACATGCCGCGT
>JAQTWR010000012.1:15907-18023 GCA_028689195.1 Anaerolineales bacterium
ATTCACAAAATTAAACAGGAGATTGCTTCGGGCTAACGCCCTCGCAACGACATATTATGAAAAAACTTCTCATCGCCACAAATAACAAAGGCAAAGTAAAAGAACTTCAAGACCTGCTCAAAGGCGTAGACGTGGAACTCCTCACGCCCGCCGATATTAATCTCAACCTCGAAGTGACAGAAGACGGCGCGACCTATATCGAAAACGCCTCAAAGAAAGCCGTCGCCTTCGCCCAAGCCAGCGGACTTGTTTCGCTCGCCGACGACTCAGGTTTGGAAGTGGACGCGCTCGACGGCGCGCCCGGTTTATATTCTGCGCGCTATCATCCCAAAGCGGGCGCAAGCGACGCAGACCGCCGCGCCTATATGCTCGAAAACCTCAAAGACAAACCGCGCCCGTGGACGGCTCACTTCCATGCGACGATTGCGATTGCCATTAACGGAAAAGTTGAAATCGCTGAAGGCGCTTGCTACGGCGAGATCATCCCCGAAGAACGCGGCTCCAACGGCTTTGGTTACGACCCCATTTTTCTATTCCCCGAATTGAATAAAACGATGGCTGAATTAGATATGGAAACGAAAAACCGCCTCAGCCATCGCGCCAAAGCGGTAGTGAATGCAATTCCGTTCTTCAATTCTAAAATGGGACGCTGAAAAACGCAGAAGACGCTGATTTTTTTACGAGCATAAATCAGCGTTTATCTGCGTCCAAATAAATATTTTTGTTCGCCGCTATCTTGTCTATAAAATCCTTCAACAACTCGGCGACGATATCTGGTTTTTCTAACATCACCAAATGGCCGGCGTTCTCGATGATTTGCAACCGCGCGTTGGGAATTGCGTCGCGCAGGAACTGGGAATACTTTACGGGGGTCATCTGATCTTCGGCGCCGCAGATCAGCAGCGTGGGAGTCAAAACGCGCGGCAGTTGAGTTATCGCATTAAATTCGTTGCACGCGAGGAAATCGTTTAACAAAATCTGCGGGCGCATTTCCATCATCTGGCGTTTGGAAAGTTCCAATAAACTTGGCGGCGCTTTTGCGCTAAAACAATTTTGATTGATAAGTTCCACAGCGGGCGCGAACGTATCTGCATTGCCGACCGTTTCTAAAATCGTTGCCGCCACGCGCATCTTCGCGCCCGCGCCAAGCAGCGCCAGCCCCAAAACTTTATCGGTATATTTCAACGCGAGAGTCAGCGCAATGGCGCCGCCCATCGAAACGCCCGCAATGAACGCGGCGGAAATATCCAACGCCCGCATGAAGGCAATTACGTCGTCGGCGTACTCGTCAATCGAGCGCCTGCCTGCGCCTGATGATCTTCCATGACCAGAAAGATCAAGCGCGTAAATTGCGCCAGCATCCATGCGGCGGATTTGCGGGGACCACGATAAATAATTTCCGCCCGCGCCGTGTATCAAAATAAGGGGCGGGCGTTTTGAGTTTTTAGACTTATGCAAAAAATAAAAAAGGTCGGCGGCGATTGGCATTTTATTTTCGCGCCTGGCGCATTCGGTCGGCGGCTTCTTCGGTGAGCGGAATGTAAACGCGAACCTTCGTCCCCTGACCGGGCGCGGAATCCATTTGCAAAATCCCGTTGACCATTTCGGCGCGTTCGCGCAGGTTGACCATGCCCAAACTACTGCTAGCGCGTTTGAGATATTCCTGCGTCATCGCTTTTATATCGAAGCCCGCGCCGTTATCTATAATTTCCAATAAGGCGACGCCCTTCTCGATTTCGCGCAGGCGCACGGCGATCGCTTCGGCGGCGGCGTGTTTGCGCGCATTGTTCACCGCCTCTTCGATGATATAAAAAATCACGCCTTGTTTTCCCATTTCCAATTGGGCGGTAACTTGTTCGTCAATATTTACGGAAACTTTTTGGTTGTATGTTTCGAGCATCTTATCCGCCATAGATTGAACGGCGGCTGCCAGCCCTTGAGATTCAAGAATGAGCGGGCGCAAAGTGAAGAGCATGTGACGAATCTCTTTTGTGGTGCGCTGCGCGAGTTCTTCCAGCCTGGAAATCTCTTCGCTCGCCGCGTTGACGTCTTTTGTCAACATGCGTTTAATGATATTCAGCCGCATCGCCATTGCCGCGACGGATTGCGTGGGACC
>JAQTWR010000294.1 GCA_028689195.1 Anaerolineales bacterium
GTCAGTTTTGCAACCGTCGTCGGGTATGCGCTGGCGAAATCGCGCGCGCTGGAGAAAATTCTCTCGCCATATCTCGTTGCGAGTCAGGCGATTCCGATTGTGGCAATCGCGCCGCTGCTGGTCATCTGGCTGGGAGGAGGAATCCTCTCAAAGGTTGTGATTTGCGCGTTGATTGTTTTCTTTCCCGTGTTGGTCAATACCGTTGTCGGAATCCGCGCCGTGCCGACCGCGTTATACGACCTGATGCGCTCGATCCGCGCGACGCGCTGGCAAATTTTACTTAAGTTGGAAGTTCCCGCCGCGCTGCCGATTTTGCTCGGCGGCTTGCGGGTCGGCGCGACCTTATCGGTCATCGGCGCGATTGTCGGAGAACTGGTCAACGCCAAGGAAGGTTTGGGATATTTATTGCAGCTCGGCGATTTTCAATACGATACATCTATGGTGTATGTGGCGGTATTCATGTTGATCTTTCTCGCGCTGGGCTTGTACGGTATTGTGGCGCAGGTAGAGAAAAAACTTTTACGCTGGCAAAATTAATGTCATTGCGAGGAGCGCTCTTGTTTTTTGCGACGAAGCAATCTTATGACAAGCAGGAGATTGCTTCGGGCAAAGAACGCCCTCGCAATGACATAAAAATCAAAGGAGAAAATCATGTTCAAGAAATTAGTTTTACTCATACTCGGATTGGCGATCAGCCTGACGGCGTGCATCGGCTCCAATGTCAAGAACGACGCGGCGGCGCGCAAGATCACATTGCCGATGGGCTATATCGCAAACATCCAATACGCGCCTTTCTACGTCACGGCAGATAAAGGATATTTTGCGAAAGAAGGAATCGAAATCGAGTTCGATTATTCGTTTGAAACGGACGGCGTTGCGTTGGTAGGCGCGGGCAAGTTGCCGTTTGCGGTGGCTTCGGGCGAACAGGTTTTGCTGGCGCGTTCGCAGGAATTGCCGGTGGTGTATGCGTTTGCGTGGTATCAGCAATTTCCCATTTCGATTGTTTCCGCGCCTGAGTTGAATATCAAAACGCCCGCCGACTTGCGCGGACAGACCATAGGTTTGCCCGGATTGTTCGGCGCAAATTATATCGGTTTGCAGGCGGCGCTTTTTTCGGCGGGTCTCACAGCAAATGACGTCAAAATGGACGCGATTGGATTTAATCAGGTGGAAGCGTTTGCCAGCAAACAGAAAAATATCATCGTCGGTTACGCCGCAAACGAGCCGATTGTTTTGAAGTCGCAGGGTTTCGACGCGAACGAATTGCGCGTGGCAGATTACGCTCAATTGATCGCAAACGGAATCGTCACAAGCGAAATGACCATCAAAGACGAGCCCGATCTTGTGAAAAGAATGGCGCGCGCGCTGGCGCATGGAATCGCGGACACAATTGCAAATCCCGACGAGGCGTACGCAATCAGCAAGAAATACGTAGAGAATCTCGCCGACCAGGATAAGGACGTGCAAATGCAAATTTTGAATACGTCCATCGAGTTTTGGAAAGCGGACAAAATCGGTTATTCAAATCCGCAGGCGTGGAACAATATGAACGACCTGCTGGTGAAAATGGAATTAATCCCCGCGCCGATTGAAATCAACAAGGCGTTTACAAACGAGTTTATTCCGTAATGCAAATTATGTCATTGCGAGCCGCCGCTCTTGTACTTTGGCGACGAAGCAATCTCCATCGCGACAGGGATTGCTTCGGGCAAGAACAAGAACGCCCTCGCAATGACAAAATAATATGTCCGCCAAACCCATCCTCTCCGTTAGAAATCTTTCCGTTGTCTTCCCCGATAACAACGGCGGATTGCGCGCGCTCGACGATATTTCCTTTGAAGTCCATCCGCGCGAATTCATCTGCTTTCTTGGTCCGTCGGGTTCGGGCAAGACCACGCTGTTGAGAATCCTCGCCAGTCTTTTGAAACCCACGGCGGGGCATGTGAAATTTATTCATAATCAACATCCGCAAATCGGCATGGTCTTTCAGCAATCCAACCTCATGCCGTGGCGCTCGGTGATGGATAACGTCAAGTTGCCGCTCGAACTGGAGGGGATGGGAGAAAACGAAGCGCGACTCAAAGCGCGGGAGATGATTGACCTTGTTGGTCTGCGCGGATTTGAAAATTCGTGGCCCCGCGAACTTTCCGGCGGAATGGCGCAGCGCGTGGCGATTGCGCGCGCGCTCATCCACGACCCCGATTTGCTCCTGCTCGACGAACCCTTCGGCTCGCTCGACGCGATTACCCGCGACCGCATGTGGATCGAACTTTCGCGCATCTGGCAGGCGCGCCAGAAAACCGTCATCATGGTGACGCACTCCATTAATGAATCGCTATTCTTGGCGGATCGGGTTTTGGTGCTGACTCAACGTCCCGGAAAAATAAAACTCGATTTGGAAGTTGACCTTCCCCGCCCGCGAAAAGACGACATCCGCTACACGCCGCACTTCGGGAAACTGGCGCGCAAGTTAAGGGAAGCGATTGAATAAATCGGGCTTGGAGAAACTTTTTCTTCGTCGCTGCGTAAACAAAACGATCCGCAATGAATAAGAATCGCGCGCGCCTGCGTTTTTTGTTATGATACGTCAAAGCGAAGTTTAAGCCAATGTCCGCAACTCCCGTTACCCACGAAACCTCCCTGAAAAACAAGCCCGCCTTACGCTGGGGATTGATGGCTGTTTGGGCTGCGATTGTCCTTTATACGCTCGGCGTTTTGGGGGCGGCGCTTTCGCCGCAAGTCTCGAGCGTTTTTAATGCAAGCCTCACGCAAACCATCCTTAAGATTCCCGTTCTGTTTCAAATTGCCCTTCAATACGGCGTGGATTTTCTCATCATCATCGGGTTTTCAGTGACGGCGGGACTGCTCGTCGTCCGCCGCTCCGACGATTGGTTTGCCATTTTCACATCCGCGTTTCTAATTACGTTCGGGGTGCGTATTACAAGTTTAGCCAGCGTCATCGCCATGACGGCGGGATTTGAAATTGCGGGCGGCGTCATTCTGGCGCTGGGCGATGTGGGGATCGTACTCTTCCTTATGCTTTTCCCCGACGGAAAATTCTTTCCCAATTGGATAAAGTACGCCGCCCCGCTTTTGATTATTTCCATATTCGGAATTTACCTCTTCCCCGGCGCGCCTTTCTTTTGGGCGACTTTGGGGATGAATAAATATCTCGCGGTACTCACCGTCTGGTATGTCTTCGGCGTTTTCGTTTTTTCGGCTCGATACAAACATGGCGAACTCGCGCAAAAGCAACAAATGCGCTGGGTTTCGATTGGAAGTCTCGCGCCCTTCTTGTGGTTTGTCGTCTTTCAAATCGTCCCCGCGTTCATTCCCGCGCTTTACGAAGACAGTCTTACGGGAGCGATCTTCCAAATTGCCTCGCGGGTGTTCGGCGTCTTTTTGTTTTTGATTCTTCCGCTTTCGATTACCCTATCCATTATCCGCAACAAATTATTCGATATTGATCTCATCATCAATCGTTCGATTGTCTACGGCGTCCTCACCATCGGGCTTGGCTTGACCTTCGCATTGATGCTCGGCTTGATTTCGATTGTCTTCAAGAATATTCATCAAGGCGACCAGTCTTTTCTCGTGGCGACTATTTTTTCAGTTTCGGCAGGCGCGATGTTTCAGCCGATGCGGAAAAGACTTCAGCGCTTCGTGGACCGCGTTTTCTATCATATTCAAATTGATTACCAAAAAACGCCCGCCGAACTCGGCGCCACATCCGACACGTTCATTACCGGCGCGACGCTTTCATCTTACAGCAACTTGAAATTAATCGGACGCGGCGGCATGGCGGAAGTTTATCGCGCCACGAGTCCCACTCAAAATCGAAGCGTTGCGATTAAAGTATTAAAGTCAAATCTCGCGGGCGAGGAACCATTCCGCAAAAGATTCATGCGCGAAGCCGAAATCGTCGCGGGGTTGGAGCATCCCAACATCGTCCGCGTCATGGATTATGGAAACGAAAACGAAGCGTATTACATCGTCATGGAGTTGCTTACGGGTCCCGACCTGAACGGCTTGCTCAAAGCCGAAAAGCAAATCTCATTGGAAAAGACATTCGAACTGCTGCGCGGCATTGCCAGCGCGCTGGATTACGCGCACCAAAACGGACTCGTCCACCGCGACGTCAAACCGTCGAATGTAATGATGGACGCGCAGACCAACCGCGTGGTGTTGACCGATTTTGGCATTGCGAAAATTTCCGACGCGCACACG
>JAQTWR010000295.1 GCA_028689195.1 Anaerolineales bacterium
ATCGTCTATTTCCATATTCCAAAAGGAACTTTATGCAAGCAACCATGAACCCAACCCAAGCCAGCCGCCGTCCCGCGCGGACAAAATCCAAAGGCGGCATCGGGCGCGCCATCAAATACCTGACGCACTATAAACGTCAAGCCGCGCTGCCGTATGTTTTTCTCATCATCGCCACGCTTTCGCAGCTGGCTGTTCCGCGTATGATTCGCAACGTGATTGACGCGGTTACAAGCGGATTTCTCTCCGACCAGATTTTGAAAGCGCTCGATAAAATCCCCGCGCAATTCATCAACGCCGCGCTGCCGAAGATTCTCGAAGCGACGGGCAAATCAACTTCGATGACGCTGGAGCAACTCCGCGCCGCGCTGGATGCGGATATTATCAATGCGCCAAAGGCTCTCGTCGGCGCGCTCGTCGCCATCGTCGTCTTCGCCGCCCTGCGCGGATTGTTCTCCTTCCTGCAAGCGTTTTGGGCGGAGAAAAATTCGCAATCGGTCGCGTATGATTTACGCAACGACCTGTACGCAAAAATTCAGGAATTGTCTTTCGCGTATCACGATAAAAATCAAACGGGACAGTTGATGATCCGCGCGACGGACGACGTCGAAAAAGTGCGATTGTTCATCGGGCAGGGATTGCTGCAACTTGTAGGCGCGGTGATTTTATTGAGCGGCACGGTCATCATCTTGTTTTCGTCGAACGTTTCGCTCGCGTGGACGGCGATGCCGATTTTGCCGATAGCGATGGTTTTGTTCGCCGTGTTCGCAAGCATCAGCCAGCCCATGTTCGCAAAGGTACAGCAAAAACTCTCGACGCTGAACACGGTTTTGCAGGAAAACCTCGCGGGCGTGAAGGTCATCAAAGCGTTCACGCGCGAAAAAGAACAGCAGGCGAAATTCCGCGCCGCCGCAGACGATACGATGGAACAATCCATTACCGTCTCGCGTTTGTTCACCTTCCTGTTTCCGTTGGTGTTTCTAATTGCGAATCTCGGACAAGCCGCGATTCTCTACGTCGGCGGAAAACAAATCATCGTCGGCGCGTTGACCATTGGCGCGTGGCAGGAATTTTCGTTGTACCTGATGTACCTGTTTTTCCCCATTATGATGTTCGGCATGATCGTTACGCAAATGGGACAAGCCTCCGCGTCCGCCGACCGCATCTTTGAAATTCTCGACGCGAAAAGCGACATTATGGATAAGCCCAACGCGGAAAGCCTCCCCGCAGTCACCGGCGACGTGAAATTTGAAAACGTCACCTTCCGCTATGTGGGCGGCGGCGATCCCGTTTTGAAAAACGTCACGTTTGAAGCGAAATCCGGCGAGACGATTGCGCTGCTCGGCGCGACGGGTTCGGGCAAGACCAGCATCATCAATTTGCTGCCGCGCTTCTACGATCCAACCGAAGGGCGCATCACCATTGACGGTCACGACCTGCGCGACGTAACGCTCGATTCGCTGCGTTCGCAAATCGGCATTGTGCTGCAAGAAACAACCTTGTTCAGCGGAACGATCCGCGAAAACATCGCCTTTGGCAAACCCGAAGCCACGCTGGAAGAAGTTCAAGCCGCCGCAAAAGCCGCAGCCGCGCATAACTTCATCATGTCTTTCCCCGAAGGTTACGACACGCACGTCGGCGAGCGCGGAACAACGCTCAGCGGCGGGCAGAAACAACGCGTGGCAATCGCGCGCGCGCTGCTGCTCGACCCGCGTATTCTCATCCTCGACGATTCAACTTCAAGCGTAGATATTGCGACCGAGTCGCACATTCAGTCGGCGCTTGAAACATTAATGAAAGGGCGCACCTCCTTCGTCATCGCGCAGCGCATCAGCACCGTGATGAACGCCGATAGAATCCTCGTGCTGGATAAAGGCGAAGTGGTGGCGCAAGGCAAACACGCGCAACTTATGGAAGAAGAACCGATTTACGCCGAAATTTACAACTCTCAAATACTGGCACATGCCGAGGTGACGCTATGATGCACGGCCGCGCTGGAAGTATGCTCAACCAGGAAACCATGAAGCCCCGCGACTTGAACGAAACGCTCGGTCGCCTCGGCGCTTACTTTGGACGCTTTTGGTACATGATCGTCCTCGCCGTAACCTTTATCGTCGTCTCCACTTGGGCGCAGGTGACCTCGCCCGAATTATTGGGACAAGCCACAGATTGTTTCCTCGTCCCCGCAGGCGGAAGCGCCTTCGAGCAGCTCGCCCCAAAATCTGACTCCGCGAAGCCGATAGTTTCCTCCTGTTGGTTAAGCGATACCGCAGATATATCCGCGTTATCGTACTCGCGCCAGATCATCTACAAAGCCTATCACCTTAACGGATATAAGACTCCCGATATTGCAACGGCTACGAACGACGAACGCGTTACGGGCATGTTCCGCTTGATCTTGATCGTCATTACGCTATATGTGCTGGGCGCAATCCTGACGGGCGCGACCTTCTTCACAATGGCGTGGACGGGGCAGCATGTGCTGCGCTCGCTGCGCGTGGAGGTGTTCGAGAAGTTGCACACGCTCTCACTAAGTTACTACGCCGAACACGAAGCGGGCGACCTGATGAGCCGCATCACCAACGACACTTCCGCAATCGAGCAGGCGTTTTCGTTTGCGCTGGTCAACGTGTTCAGCGGAATCCTCCTGCTCTTGTGGATCGCGTACAACATGATCGTCTTGAGCCCGCCGTTCGCTTTGCTTTCGCTGGCGGTCTCGCCGCTGATGTTTATCGCCACCCTTTGGTTTTCGGGGCAGGCGCGCAAAGCCTTCCGCAAAAGCCGCGAAGAAATCGGCAACGTCAACGCGGAATTGCAAGAGACGATTTCATCGGTGCGCGAAGTGCAAGCCTTCAACCGCGCCGATGAAAACATCGAGCAGTTCAAAGAAGTCAACGCCGCCAACCGCGACGCGAACGTGCGCGCAGTGGCGTACACATCCGCGCTTGCGCCCACGCTCGAAGCGTTATCCTATCTTGGGCTTGCCATCGTCACAGGCGCGGGCGGCTGGTATCTCTTGACCGGCGATGCGCTCTTCGGCGCGACGGTCACGCTCGGTTTGGTCATCACCTTCCTCGCGTACGTGCAGCGCTTCAATCAACCCATTCAACAAATCGCGGTGCTGTGGACGAATATTCAAAACGCGATCGCGGGCGCGGAGCGCATCTTCACCATCCTCGACGAAAAACCCGCCGTGCTGGATAAATCTGCCGCGAAAGCCATGACCGAAATCAAAGGCAAGGTAGAGTTCGACGAAGTATCGCATGAATATGAAGACGGCGTGCCGGTGCTGAACAAGGTTTCGTTCGCCGCCGAAGTCGGTCAAACCGTTGCGATTGTCGGACCGACCGGAGCGGGCAAGACCACCATTATTAATCTGCTCCCGCGCTTTTACGATGTGACGCACGGCTCGGTCAAAATTGACGGCGTGGACGTGCGCGACGTGACGGCTGATTCGCTGCGCAAACAGATTGGCATCGTGCTGCAAGACACCTTCCTGTTCAGCGCGTCGGTGATGGACAATCTCCGCTTTGGCAAACCAGACGCAAGCGACGAAGAAATCTACGCCGCCGCAAAACTCGCCAACGCCGATACGTTCATCGAACGCCTGCCCGAAAAATATCAAACCGTGTTGGGCGAACGCGGCTCAGGTTTGAGTCAGGGGCAGCGCCAATTGCTGTCCATCGCGCGCGCGGCGCTTGCCGACCCGCGCATCCTCATCCTCGACGAAGCGACTTCGAGCGTAGACACGCGCACCGAGCGCCTCATCCAAAAAGCGTTCGACCAGCTGCTGCGCGGACGCACGTCCTTCGTCATCGCGCATCGCCTCTCCACCATCCGCAACGCGGATATGATCCTTGTGCTGAAAGACGGTCAAATTATCGAACGCGGCAAGCACGACGACCTGCTTGAGAAAAAAGGTTTCTATTACGACCTGTATATGAGCCAGTTCAAAAAACAGGAAGAAGTGGAAGCGGCAAACGCATAAAAACAAAAAAGCCTCCCGCCAAAAACGGGGGGCTTTTTTGTTAATCGCAAACGCCGACGGCTACGGCTGCGTCATTAATTCTTTGTATTTTTTGAAATCCGCTTCAGCCTCAGATTGCTTCCCCAACGCTTGATAAGAGTCGCCGCGTTTTTGATAAGCCTCCGCGTAGTTAAAACCGTCTAAAACGGCGCTGCCGGAATTTCTTTTTATGGCCTCTGTGAAATCTGCAATG
>JAQTWR010000296.1 GCA_028689195.1 Anaerolineales bacterium
GAAGGCGTGATCACGAACCTTGAACGGCGATATAAAGAAACAAACTCGGAATATATTCGCGAAAAAATCTCGGAGTTCATGTCTGACCGCCCCTGCCCCGCTTGTCACGGAAAAAGACTCAACCCCGCCGCGCTGGCTGTGACGGTGGATGGAATCAACATCGTGGAAGCCAACTCATGGCCCGTTTCGACAACGCTCGAATGGGTCAAGAAAATTTCCGGCAAAAATTCTCCGCTGACTTCAAAACAAAAGACGATTGCCGAGCGCGTGATTAAAGAAATTCACGAACGGCTTAATTTTCTGGTCAACGTGGGATTAAATTATTTGACGTTGAATCGTTCCGCCGCAACTTTATCGGGCGGCGAAGCGCAGCGCATTCGTTTGGCGACTCAAGTGGGTTCGCGTTTGGTCGGCGTGCTGTATGTGCTGGACGAACCCTCCATTGGATTGCATCCGCGCGATAACGCAAGATTGCTTGAAACGCTCAAAGGTCTGCGCGATTTGGGCAACACCGTTTTGGTCGTCGAACATGACGACAAAACCATCCGCGAAGCAGATTGGATCATTGATCTCGGTCCTGCCGCGGGCGAACATGGCGGCGAGGTCATCGCGGAAGGCACGCCGAAACAGATCCTCGCGCACCCGAAATCTTTGACGGGGCAGTATCTTTCGGGGAAGAAAAAAATCGCGATGCCGAAGAAACGCCGCGAAGGAAACGGAAAATCGCTTAAGATCATTAACGCGACGGCGAATAACTTAAAGGGAATCAACGTCGCGATTCCGCTGGGAAAAATGGTTTGCATCACAGGAGTCAGCGGCTCGGGCAAATCCACTTTGATGAGCGACATCCTATACAACGCGCTTGCCGCGAAGTTGATGGGCGCGCGCACATCGGCGGGCGAGCACGAAACCATTGAAGGCATTGAGCATCTCGATAAGATCATCAACATAGATCAATCGCCGATTGGGCGCACGCCGCGCTCGAACCCGGGAACGTACACGGGTTTGTTCGACGAAATACGAAAACTCTTTGCGGAACTTCCCGAAAGCAAAGTGCGCGGATATAAGCCCGGGCGTTTTTCATTCAACGTGCATGGCGGGCGCTGCGAGGCGTGTCAGGGGCAGGGCGAGTTAAGAATCGAAATGCAATTTCTGCCCGACGTGTACGTGCCGTGCGATGTATGTCACGGCAAAAGATTTAACCGCGAAACGCTGCAAGTAATGTTCCACGAAAAATACAGCATCGCGGATATTCTCGACATGACCGTTGACCACGCGCTGACGGAGTTCAAAGATTATCCGCAAATGCAAAATAAATTGAAATTGCTGCAAGAAGTGGGTTTGGGATATGTGCGCGTGGGGCAGCCCGCGACGACTCTCTCGGGCGGCGAAGCGCAGCGCGTAAAACTCTCGAAGGAATTATCGCGCCGCGCAACGGGTCGCACGCTTTACGTTTTGGACGAACCGTCGGTCGGCTTGCACGCGGCGGACGTTCATAAGTTGGTCGAAGTCTTGCAAAGACTGGTGGATACGGGCAACTCGGTGGTAATCATCGAGCATAATCTCGACATCATCAAGATCGCGGATTGGCTGATTGATCTCGGTCCCGAAGGCGGCGATAAGGGCGGCGAACTGCTCGCGGAAGGCGTTCCTGAGGATATTATGAAGGTGAAGGAATCCTATACGGGGAAATATCTAAAGGCGCACGTGAAATGATATTGTCAAGTTGGAAGTCAAAGGTCGCTGACTTTTGAC
This sequence comes from Anaerolineales bacterium, assembly GCA_028689195.1. Lineage (GTDB taxonomy): Bacteria > Chloroflexota > Anaerolineae > Anaerolineales > Villigracilaceae > Villigracilis. Next base: position 1,756 of record JAQTWR010000296.1, read on the forward strand.
TTCCAACTGCGAAGGGCAGCCCCACAACATCCGTTTTTCAGGTAGAATCGTTTTTACATTGCATAGGATGGGAGACCACCTTTAGCAAATGCTTTGTAAAAGGAAACAATCCATGAATAATAGACCGCCTATTTCGTCCACATCCAACGTTATTGACTCGTACCGCAAGCGCAGACAGCGCGGCAACCCCAACATCGTCTTGATTTTAGCGAGCGTATTCGTGTTGGGCGGAATTGGTTTGCTGGTTTACTGGCTGACCAGCACGCCCAACAACCCCATCTCTAACATGCTCGCTACAGACACGTTAACGCCGACCATGACGTTTACGCCGACAAGCACATCTACGCCTACAGAGACGCCCACCGCCACCTCGACCGCCACCATCACAGCCACGCCGACGTTTTCCGCGCCGTTCAATTACACAGTACAAGACGGCGACTACCTGCAACTTATCGCCGAGAAATTCAGCCTCGGCGACGACGGCGTCGCAAAAATCATCAGTTTGAATCCCTTCGGCGGCGCGAACGAACAAACGGGAATGCCAATCGGCATCGACCCCGCTACGTTGAACATCCTCCCCGGACAGGTCATCACCATTCCCAATCAGGGATATGAACTTCCAACCGCCACCCCCATCCCATCCAACCTCACGCGCGGCACGAAAATTGACTACACCGTTCAGGCTGGAGATACGTTGGGCGGAATCGCCGCGCTGTTCAACAGCACAGTAGACGATATTATGAAAGAAAATAAACTCACAGACGCCAACGCGCTCTTTGCCGGACAAGTACTTGTCATTCCCGTCAACCTAGTCACATCCACGCCAACCCGCCCGCCGACAAGCACGCCCGTCACGCCGGGACCCGGCACAGACGCGCCCACCGTTACCCTTACGCCCATCAACTAATCAATCCCCTTTCACCGAACGCCTACCGACTGAAAACGGTAGGCGTTCAAATCATTCCTGCCTCCCAATTATCAAAATCTCATTTCATTCACGGTAAAATATCCGCATGGACAACGACGACTCATTTCCTGTCCGCATCGGCATGTTCTTCTATGTGATAGGCGGAGGAATCTTCGTTATCTTCATCGCTTCCGACTTTGCGGGGAAAGCGGATTTCGATTATCTCTTCATCGCTCTTATGTTCTTCGGCGTTGGCTGGATGTTTCGACGCGAAAAAAAACAACCGCCCCCAGCGGATCGCTTCGCGTACGTCAGAAAAATGCGCGAGAACATGCAGAAGAAAAAGAAACCTCCCGAAAAGAAAAAATAATATGACAAAACTCATCACACTCAAAAAAGCAATTTCAGAATTCGTGAACGACGGCGATACGCTCTACGCCGCAGGCTTCACACATCTCATTCCCTTTGCCGCCGGGCATGAGATCATCCGTCAAGGCAAAAAAGATTTGACCCTCGCGCGCGCCACGCCCGATTTGATCTACGATCAAATGGTCGCGGCGGGTTGCGCCAAGAAAGTCATCTTTTCGTACATGGGAAACCCCGGGGTCGGCTCGCTTCGCATCGTCCGCGCCGCCATCGAAAAGGGCGAGATCGAATGGGAAGAATACTCCCACTTCGGCATGATTACGCGCCTGCAAGCGGGCGCGTCGGGTTTGCCCTTCCTGCCAATGAATCAAACCGGCGCGACAAGTCTCGAACAGGCGAATCCGCTCATCAAAAGAATTCCCGACCCCTACGGCGGCAAAGACGTTATCGTCGTCCCCGCGCTCAACCCTGACGTGGCGATTGTGCATGTGCAGCGCGCCGATAAAAACGGAAACGCGCATCTATGGGGAATCATCGGCGAGCAAAAGGAAGCCGCGTTCGCCGCGAAGAAAGTCATCCTCACCGCTGAAGAAATCGTGGACGAATCAGTCATCCGCTCTGACCCAAACCGCACCATGATTCCCGCCAATATTGTGGACGCGGTCTGTCACGTCCCCTACGCGAGCCATCCATCCTATTCGCAGGGATATTACGACCGCGATAACGAGTTCTACCTCGCGTGGGACAAAATCAGCGAATCGAAAGAAAGCGTCCAAGCCTATCTCGACGAGTGGGTTTACGGCGTAAAAGACCGCGCCGCGTATTATGAAAAACTCGGCGCAAAAGTTCAAAAGCGTTTGAAGGTCAAGGCGCTACACAGCGAGAAAATCAATTACGGGAAATATTAGTTCTGGCAAAAATGAACAACATTCCAAATTTCGATTATGGCGGCAACGGCGCGCCGCTGCATTTTTTGCACGCCAACGGGTATCCGCCAAACTGTTACGCGCCGTTGTTCGAGTTATTGAAAACCCAATATCATGTCTTTGGGATGACGCTCCGCCCGCTATGGGAAAACTCGCGGATGGAAGACCTGCGCGATTGGCGTCCGCTCAGCGAAGATTTGCTGCGCGTTCTTTCTGACCGCAATTCTGATCCTGTTATCGG
>JAQTWR010000297.1 GCA_028689195.1 Anaerolineales bacterium
ATCCGCTTTGCTGGGCGGAGTGATTCACACGCGCGGAGATTCGTTTGCCAAGTTGTTATACCTCGCGCCGTCGTCGCATTTAGATCAGCGCCAACTTCCCGCGTTGATCGAACATCTCGCGGCGCAGGCGGGAGAGTGGAACGCTTTTCAAGTTCTCGCCGAAGTGGACGAAACCAGCGGCGTATTTCCCGCTTTGCGCGCCGTAGGATTCTCCGTCTATGCGTGGCAAAAGATTTGGGATGTAAGCCATATTGAAAAAACAGAAACAAATCCAACGTCAGGTTGGGCGCGGACTCAATCCGTTGATCTGCCTGCGGTGCAGAATCTCCATTATCAAATTGTCCCGCCGCTGCTGCATCCCATTGAACCCGCGCCGAATCGCGCGCTGGGATTCGTCGCCGACGAAGTAAAATGTTACGCGAGCATAACGGCGGGTATATATGGAATTGTCCTAACGCCCTTCATTCACCCCGACGAACATCACGCCAGCGAAAGAATCGCCGCGCTCGTGGCAAACCTGCCCGACCGTCGCGGCAGAAAAATATATTTATGCGCGCGTTCGTATCAAACATGGCTTGACCCCGCGTTGGAAGATTTAGGCGCGCAAGCGCTGCCGCGTCAGGCTGTGATGGTCAAACACTTGACGCGCTTGGTAAAAGCGAGTCAACCCGCGCGGACTGTGCCGAACGGCGCGAGCATACAACCTTCGCGCGTAAGCAGGATAAAAATAGATGAATAATTGGTTTGCATACGACGACGGCAGGAGCATCGGCGAAGTCAGCGCCGAAGGCGGCGTGATTCTGCGCGACGAAGAACATAAGCGCGGCGGACGCATGACGCTCAAACAAGGAAAAACATTCATCTCCGTCTCCTGCCATATTTACAAATGGATGGATCACACGCGCTTCTTCGGCTCGGTCAACGAAGCCCAGCGCGAATACGTCATTATGAAAAATATATTGGGAAGCATGATGGACGATATTTTAGCGACGGGCGCGAACGACCTGAAAATGTGGGAAGCCATCGCCGACTTTGTGCGGCGGTTTCCGTAACGATGTCATTCTGAGCGTAGCGAAGAATCTTTGAGATTAGCACAGAGACCCTTCGCTACGCTCAGGGTGACATGACTAAAATTTCCGTAAAAAAGGTATTCATGTTAAAAGCTTTGATCTTTGATTTTGACGGACTCATCCTCGACACCGAAACGCCCGAAGTTTCAGTATGGCAATCTATTTACCGCGAACATGGATTTGAACTCCCCGTGGACGAATGGGCGAAAACCGTCGGAGGATACGGACTCTCCAATTTTGATCCTGCAACCCATCTCGCGGATTTATCTTCGGGCAGGTTGAATCCTGCGGAACTCAAAATTCGCTACCGCCAAGAATCGGACGCCATCATCCACGCCAATCCCATTTTGCCCGGCGTGATGGAAATCATCGAAGAAGCCAAGCGCGGCGGATTGAAAGTCGCCATCGGGTCGAGCTCTCCGCATTCATGGGTAGATACGCACGCGCAGCGGCTGGGCATTTTCGATTATTTCGATGAAATAATTTGTTCAGACGACATTGCGTTCGGCAAAACCAAACCCAACCCCGATATTTATTTGAAAGCGCTGGAAAGACTTCAGGTTGAAAATAGCGCCGCCGTCGTGTTTGAAGATTCTCCAAACGGAGTCTTAGCCGCGCAGCGCGCAAATATCTTCGTCGTGGCGGTTCCAAATCCGCTGACTGAAAAGATGGGCGTGACGGGCGATCTAACAGTTTCCTCTCTGGCTGAATTATCCCTGCGCGAATTATCCAACGCCCGAAAGGACAGGCATGTCTGCGACGATTAAAAAATATTTGCTTGGCGCTGTTGGCATAGCTCTTTTGGCAGGCGCGATATTTTTGACCAGCGGAAAAAAAACGCCCGTAGAAATTCCCGCGACGCCCGCCGTTGTTGTACTTTCTCCAACGCCCACGTTGACTCCGGCGCGGCTTCCAAAAAATATTCCCATTGGGGATGATCCGCTAAAGGCGAATGTTATTGCCGCCGGAGAATATCTTGCGCGGCAGCAACTTCCCAACGGCGAACTTTCTTATCAGGTAAATTTTCTAAGCGGCGAAAGAACCTACTCTCCCGTCAGCGTCCGTTTGATGGGCGGAACGGGCGCGCTGTACGCCGTGTGCCGTGTTTCGGGCGATGATAAATATTGCGGCGCGGGAGACCTTGCGTTGAAGCATTATCTGCGGGCGCTTGTCGCCGACCCCCAAAAGTTCAAAGGGACCTGTCTTTACGCCGAAGGGTCTTGTCAACTTGGCGGCGCGGCGCTGACGGTGGATACGATCTACAAACGCTGGCAAGCCGACGGCGGCTTTTTCCTTGAAGATCAAAACTTGCTCGATACGGCGGTCGAGTTGGGCTACGTCATCGTTTCGATGCGGAAGGCGGGCGGCGGGTTTTATTACACGTTCAATCCGCACGTTGGCGGCGCGGTTGACCCTGATTATTTCGCGGCGTACGCCCAGGGCGAAAGTTTGCTGGCGCTTGTCGAACTTTATGAAATGACGGGCAATGATTTTTGGCTGCGACAAGCGCGCGAAGTTAACGCTTATATGATTAAGCAGCGCGCCACCGAAGACCAATGGCACAGCTACGCGTTGAGTAAATTAGCGCAGGCGGATTCCCTTTCCAAAGCCGACCTTGCCTACGCAAAACAAATCGCCGAGACGATTGTCGCGGGCGAGGTGCGTTCGCTGAATCCCAAAAACACGAGCGTATCCACCGCCACAAAAATTGAAGCGTTGTCGGCGCTGGCGCAGGTTTTTTATCTTTCAAAAGAAAAACACAAATGGCTCGACGCGGAGAATCGCGCGTTTATCCTTTTTGTGCAGGCGCGGCAGTTGCCGAATAATAACTGCGGCTGGGATATTTCCGCGCAGGTTACGCAGAATTTTGGCGGCGGAGTTTTCAGCGCCTGCGACGATTCTTCGATCCGCGTGGACGGTTTGCAAAATTGGATCAATGGGGTGACGGCGTACCTCGAATACCAGAGTATGATTAAGTAATCTTGCGAAGTCTATTCGATGGGTTCGTAGCGCGACATTTATGTCGCTTGAGTTTTGCGATATGATCGCGCTGCAATTTTCAAAAATCAAAGGAGAAAAAATCGTGGCTAATCAAAAAGTACGAGTCGCCATTATTGGCGTGGGCAATTGCGCCTCGTCTCTTGTGCAGGGCGTTCACTTTTATAAAGACGCAAAAGCGAATGAGGCGATTCCCGGCATCATGCACACCCAATTGGGAGACTATCATGTCGGCGACGTCGAATTTACTTTTGGCATTGACATTAATGCCACCAAAGTCGGCAAAGACCTTTCGGAGGCGATCTTCGCGGAGCCGAATAACACCTTCAAGTTTACCGACGTCCCCAATTTGAACGCGCCCGTCGTGCGCGGTATGACGCATGACGGACTCGGCAAATATTTGAGCGAGATCATCACCAAAGCGCCGGGACCTACGGCGGATATTGTCGGGCTTCTCAAAGAAACCAAAACGGACGTGATCGTTAATTATCTGCCCGTCGGTTCCGAGATGGCGACCAAGTGGTACGTGGAGCAGGCGCTCGAAGCGGGCTGCGCGTTCGTGAACGCCATCCCCGTGTTCATCGCGTCTTCCGAATATTGGGGCAAGCGTTTCCGCGACGCGGGACTTCCCATCCTCGGCGACGATATTAAATCGCAGGTCGGCGCGACGATTGTTCATCGCGTATTGACCAGCTTGTTTGTGGATCGCGGCGTGAAAATTGACCGCACATATCAACTCAATTTTGGCGGCAATACCGACTTCCTCAATATGCTCGAACGAGATCGGCTTGAAAGCAAAAAGATTTCCAAGACCAACGCGGTGACCAGCATGGTTCCCTACGACATGGGAAAAGACAACGTTCACGTTGGACCCAGCGATCATGTGCCGTGGCTCACCGACCGCAAGTGGTGCTACATCCGCATGGAAGGAACCACCTTTGGCAACGTGCCGCTCAACATGGAATTAAAACTCGAAGTGTGGGACAGCCCCAACTCGGCGGGCGTGATTATTGACGCGGTGCGCTGCGCGAAGATCGCGTTGGATCGAGAACTCGCGGGACCAATTACGGGACCGTCTTCCTACTTTTTCAAGACGCCGCCCAAACAATT
>JAQTWR010000298.1 GCA_028689195.1 Anaerolineales bacterium
GTTGAATATTGTGTGAACGGCTGGGTGAAGTTCACCTATCCCGCCATTTATGGGAGCGTCGCCGTCGAAGGCGCGGAACTGACTTTCAGCAACGGGCGCGTGGCGCAGGCAAAAGCCGACAAAAACGAAGATTACCTAATCAAGATGATCGAATCCGACGCGGGTTCGCGCTATCTCGGCGAATTTGCCATCGGCACAAATTTCGACATCAACAAATTTACGGGTCAGATTTTATTCGACGAAAAAATCGGCGGTTCGTTCCACATGGCGCTCGGCGCGGGGTATCCTGAAACCGGCTCGAAGAACAAATCCGCGATTCATTGGGATATGATCTGCGATATGCGCAAGGATTCGGAAATCCTTGTAGACGGCGAGTTGTTGTACAAAGACGGAAAGTTTATGATTTAGCGGGTTACGATTAATAAAAAACCTCCGAGGTCTCAAAGATCTCGGAGGTTTTGATTTACGCCTTTACCAAAGTGAATTTATCTTTTCCAATGCGGTAGTTGCCGTTGTGCTTCAGAATTTTTTCGACCAATTCTTCGGGAACATCCACGTACGTATATTTATCTTCGATGCGAATTTTGCCGATAACGCTGCCGGGAATATCCGCGTGATGCGCGATGGTGCCGACAATATCATTCGGGCGCACGCCGTTTTCTTTGCCTTTGTTTAATTTCAGGCGCGCCATGCCCGCCTCATGCGACTTGCGCTTATTGCCCGCGTCAGAGCCGCCGCGCCGCGCGTCTTTGCCTTTATATTTTCCGCGTCCAAAATCGCGGTCGTTGCGCGGCGCGCGTTCGGGAGCGGTGGCGTCCACCACGTTTGTAACGGGACGCTGTTTTTCGTCGCCGCGCGCGAGTTTCAATGCGGCGGCGGCAATTTCCAACGGATCGTTGCCGGCTTCCACCAGACGATCTACAATCTCGCGCTCGCGCTTATAACGTCCGCGACCGAGCCATATCTTCATCTGCTCGAAGAGTTGATTCTCGCGGAGCGCGATAATATCCTGCGCGGTGGGGAGCTTCGCCAGCGTCAGCGGCTGCTTGGTCATCTGTTCGATCTCGCGCAGTCGGCGCTTTTCGCGCGGCGAGAAGAGCGAGATGGCGATGCCCGTCTTGCCCGCGCGTCCGGTGCGCCCAATGCGGTGGACGTAAACTTCCGCGTCGTCAGGCAATTGATAATTGAAAACGTGCGAAATATCGTCAATATCCAAACCGCGCGCAGCGACGTCGGTGGCGACCAGCACTTTGATTTGACCGCTGCGGAATCTGCCGAGAATTTGTTCGCGCGCGTTTTGTTCGAGGTCGCCATTCAGCGCTTCGGCGGGGAATCCGCGCGAAGAAAGTTGACTAGCAAGTTGCCCCGTTTCGACGCGGGTGCGGACGAAGATCAACGCGCTGGTGATGGGTTCTACTTCAAAGAGATTGGTCAGCGCGGGAAGTTTATCGCCTTCGTGAACGAGGTAATAGCGCTGTTCGATAGCGGAAACCGTCAGCGTGGATTTTTTGATCATGACCGATTGCGGGTCGCGCATGAATCTATCCGCGAGGGATCGAATCCGCGTTGGCATGGTCGCGCTAAAAAGAGCCGTTTGACGCGTTGTGGGAGTGGCGGCGAGTATCTCTTCGACCGGTTCGATAAATCCCATATTGAGCATTTCATCGGCTTCGTCCAGCACGACGGTTTTGACGACGCTGAGGTCGAGCACCTTGCGTTCCATCAAGTCAATGATACGTCCGGGCGTACCGACGACAATATCCACGCCGCGCTTGAGTTGATTGATTTGCGGACCATACGGTTGTCCGCCATACACAGCCAGCACGCGCGCTTTGAGATGCTTGCCATAGTCATTCATCGCGGCTGCGACTTGAACGGCAAGCTCGCGCGTAGGCGCGAGCACAAGCGCTTGCGGCAATCGTTGATGGATGTAGTTGTGAAGAATGGGGAGGGCAAAGGCGGCGGTTTTGCCTGTGCCTGTCTGGGCTTGTCCAATTACGTCTACGCCGGTGAGCATGAGGGGAATCATGCCCGATTGAATGGCGGTCGGCGTGATATAGCCAAGGTCTATAATCGCCTGCTCCAGTTCGGGGCGCAGGTTTAAAGAAGTAAATTCGGTTGTCATTGCTTATCCTTTAGTTTTCTAGTCGGCTAGTTCCCTAGTCGGCTGGTCTATGGAACGTTTCAATGACTCCGATAACTTACTTCTTGCCAATCGAGACTCGTCTTTGCAGATCCGTCTGCCCAACAAAAAAGCCCGACTTAGAAAATCGGGCTATCATTCAGAGCGACCGAAACAATTTCCTAGAAAATTACCTTCCATTGAAGGCGGGCGATAGTGTACCACAGAAAATTTGGAATATGAGATTTTCCCCGCCTTAGAGAGTGTCTAACTTTGTGGGCTAAACACAAAGTCACGAAGACTCGAAGACGCAAAGAAACCTTTGAGGCTTGGCGTCTTTGCGCCTTCGCGTTAAAGAAAGCCCATCCTTTTAGACACTCCTCCGCCTTACATTGTGAGCAGGATGATGGCGGCAAGCGCGGAAGCGATGCCAATCCACTGATTGCGCGAGAGGCGTTCTTTTAGAAAAATCCATGCGAAGACCACTGTCACGCCGGGGAAAAGCGAACTTAATACGGCGGCGACGTCCAGCCGTCCCGTTTGGCTTGCGAGGATAAAAAAACTATTTCCGCAAACGTCTAATACGCCGTTCAAGGCAATCATCATCCACGCGGAAAAGTCCACCTTCCACGAGATGCGCGCGACAAGCATATACGCGGTGATTAGAATCAATCCGCCGCTGCGCGAGGCAATCATGGGAATGAACGTCGCGCCCGCTTTTGTCGCTTCGTGCATGACGACAAAATACAAACCGAAACCAATACCCGCGAGCAGGGGTAACTTCAAATCCGCGATATGCGCGAGAATATTAGTAACGCCGTTCTCTCCCTGCGAAATCATCCACACCGCAAAGAGGGCGAATAAGAATCCAAGAAGGGTGATCCATTTTGGCAAACCTTCTGTGAAAGCGCCGATGACAACGGGGAGCGCGGCGGCTAATAACGCGGAAACGGGCGCGGCGACGCTCATCAAGCCGAGCGTCATGGCGTGATATAAAAGCAGCAAGCCGATTGTGCCAAGCGCGCCCGCCAACGCCGAAAGAAGGATTACCCTAAGGCTTGGAAAAGCCTCGCCGACAAATAAGGCGGCAATCAATAAAATCACAACGCCGATGACTTCGCTGTATAACACGGCGCGATGCGCGCCCGTTTTGCGCGAAGCGAGTCCGCCTGTGAAGTCCGCCGCGCCCCAGCCCAGCGCGGAGGCAAATCCGAACATAATGGAAAGCAAATATCACCTCTTTATTCGTTGCTAATCTTTAACCACTGAGACGCAGAGACCCAGAGCCATTTTAAGTTTTTTCTCCGCGTTTCCGCGCCTCAACGGTTAGACGCTGGAAATCAACCCATGCAAGCAGACACTCTCTATTTTTTAGACAAAATCTCGATGTAATCCTGCGTAACGGTTTCGGCATTGCCGACCCCAAGCAGGTTTAATAACTCATGCGTCAACTCGGCTTTGAGTTTGGCGTCGGTGCGGCTCCATGTGCGGCTCTTGATTTCAAGAAAGACGCCAATCTCCGGCTGCGTAACATGATCGAGGTTGACGAAAAACTCGATCTCTCTATATTTGATGTGCCAGCGCAAACGGTCTTTTTCAACAGAAGTCACTTGCGCGGGTTTGAAATATTCGCGATAGAAACGCGAAGTATGCACGGCGGGCGCAAGGAAGCGGCTGCGCGAAAGCAGCACGTCATGGAATTCGCCTTCGCGTTTTTGACCGAGCAAGGTCAGGCGCGAGCGCACGCCTTCAGATTCGCCTTTGACGTTGATGAGATTATCTTCGCGGAAGCGCAGCCGCCCCTGCAACTGGTCGGCGAACATAAAATATTCGTCGTATTGGCGGTAATGTTTGTGCGCGTTGATTTCGATTTCCGGGCGCTTCATCTTCTCGATCAGCGGGTCAGAATCCGCCACCTTGACCTTGACCTGCACCTCGAAAGATTCCTGCTCCATCGAGCCGCCCAGCGCAATTAATTTAGAAAGCACCGATTGTTCGCGCTCGATGAGGAAGGCGTCTATCTTTTGCGCCAACTCGCGCGCCTGTTCCAACA
>JAQTWR010000299.1 GCA_028689195.1 Anaerolineales bacterium
GATTGAACACTACGCGGCAACCCTCGACCTTGATTGGATTCCACCGCGCCAATCTGACCTGACCTTGAAGAGTTTGCTCGTCTCCGCCGATAGAGACATCCGCGCCGAAGATATTCCCATGCTGATAGAAAAATACAACGCCGTCGCCGCAGATTGGGAATCTGGCGCAATCGCATGGGTCGCAAAAAAGAACGACATCCGCGTTTTGATTCTACGCGTCGTCACCGATCTCGTCGGCGGCGAAGGCGGCGAAGCGTACGGCAACATCGAATTGTTCCGCGAGCGCACAAAAACCATGATGGGGGAATTATTCGCCCGCCTTCACTCTTTCGAAGAAATTATAGAAGTTACAAAGGATACGCGGCGAAAAAGGTCAAATGTGACTTAATGATTATATTCACCCCATAATAATAACGAATGTCATAGTTGTAATATGTTTTTATCTTGCTACAATAGTTCCATGTAGTATACAAAAGTTGTCCGAATATGTGAATACATTCACAACCATTTGAATGAGGAGGCTCGGATATGAAGGAACTAAGCATTCAGCAATCTGTTTTAGAGCAGGGGGTAACCAGGCGCGATTTTCTAAAGTTTTGTTCGATGATGGCTGGAGTTTTGGCAATGCCGCGGGGGTATGCAGAACGCATTGCAAACGCCCTAGACGCTCCCAAACGCACGCCCATAATATGGCTGGAATTTCAAGATTGCGCGGGAAACAGCGAAGCCCTGCTGCGTTCCTCGCGCCCTACCGTATCTCAATTGGTTTTGGATGTGCTTTCAGTGGATTACCACGAAACCATCATGGCGGCGGCTGGCGAACAAGCCGAAGCGGCTAAGAAAGCAACCATTGACGCAGGCGGATATTTGCTTGTTGTCGAAGGCTCCATTCCTATGGACGCAGACGGCGCGTATTGCTGTATCGCCGGCAAGTCCGCAATTCAATTGCTGGAAGAAGCCTCCGCAAACGCGCTGGCGGTCATTGCCATTGGCAGTTGCGCGGCATTCGGCGGCGTCCCCATGACCAGCCCGAACCCCACTGGCGCAGTTCCCGTTTCAGGTCTGGTCAAAGACAAGCCTGTATTGAACCTGCCCGGCTGCCCCGTCAATCCCGTCAACTTATCCGCGACGGTTGTGCATTTCCTGACCTTTGGCGAACTTCCCGCAATGGACGACTTGAATCGTCCGCTGTTTGCTTACGGCGCGCGCATCCATGATAATTGTCCGCGACGCGGTCACTTCGACGCGGGCGAATTCACCGTTGCGTGGGGCGATGAGGGTCACCGCAAGGGTTGGTGTTTGTATAAGATGGGCTGCAAAGGTCCCATCACCTTCCACAACTGTCCGGCGGTTGGATATAACGAAAACACCAGCTGGCCCATTAAATCGGGTCACGGTTGTATTGCCTGCTCTGAACCCAACTTCTGGGAACTGGGCGCGTACAACCGCGCAGACCTCCAGCGCTATGCGCCGCCCGCCACTTACGCGCCGGTTCAATTACCCACTCAAAATATCGATCCTGCCAGCGCGGGACTTATCGGCGCCGCCGCAGGCGTTGCCATTGGCGCTGCGGGCGTCGCCGCTTATAACGCCCTTTCCAAATCGGACGAGGAATCAACCCCGCCTGCCGCGAACGCAAAAAAGTAGGAGGCTGAGATGACGCTTAGTCGTAGAGACTTTTTCAAAGCCGTTGGCTTGGCGATAGGGGGCGCGTTGGTCGCAGCCGAGCCGGTCCTTGCCATGCCTGAAGGGACTGATCCTAACGAATACGCCGCCATGCTGTATGACGCGACCGTTTGCGTAGGATGCAACGCTTGCACGAACGCCTGCCGTCAGTGGAATAAAACCGCGCCCGTACAGGATGATCGCGGATTATATGACGCGCCTAAAGAACTCTCCGCCGATACTTGGACCTTGATCCAGTTGTATCAGGGCGAGAACGAATATTCGTTTGTCAAACGCCAGTGTATGCACTGCGTTGATCCAGCCTGCGTGAGCGGATGCCCCGTACACGCGCTGCAAAAGACTTCCGCAGGACCGGTAACCTACGATAAAGACCGCTGTATTGGCTGCCGTTATTGTATGTATGCCTGCCCGTTCCATGTGCCGCGTTTCGAGTGGGATACGGCGCAATCTCCCGTCATTACAAAATGCACGCTTTGCGCCGACCGCATTCAGGACGGCATGGGAACCGCCTGCGCCGAACATTGCCCAACCAGCGCGTTGATCTGGGGCAAGCGCGGCGACTTAATCGCGATTGCCGAGAAACGCATCGCAGAGAATCCAACCCGCTACGTAGATCATATTTATGGGAAGGATGACGCGGGCGGCACTTCGGTCATGTATCTTTCAGGCGTCCCGTTTGAAAAATTGGGATTTGAAGAACTTGGTACGCGTCCCATTCCTGAAATTAGCGAAGGCACTGCAAATATCATTCTGCCGGGCGTTTTAGTTGGCGCGCCGATCTTGCTGGGCATGATCCGCATGACCGCTAAACGCGGCGGATGGGAGGACACATGGCCGCTATAACTCGATCCAATAAAACGAATACCAACTTCTCGATTGCGTCCTGGCTGCTCTTGGCTTTGACCGTTTTGGGAATTGGATTGGCGATCTACCGTCTGGTCGCAGGGTTGGGCGCGACGACAAACCTGTCTGATCACTACCCTTGGGGCATTTGGATCACGATCGATCTCTTCCTCATCCCCGTAGCGGGCGCGGCGTTCACTATTTCGCTGCTTTCCTATTTCTTGGGACGCGAGGATTATCATTCGATCATTCGCCCCGCAGTACTGGCTGGTTTTATCTTCTATAGCATCGTCGGCATCCTGCTCTTCCTCGATATTGGACGTTGGACTCAGTTCTACAATATCTTTGTGCCGGGCTTCATCAACCTGCACTCTTTCCTCGAAGAGATTAGTTTGTGCGTTACGCTATATACGATCATCCTCGTCTTGGAAGTCGCCCCCGTCTTTTTGGAAAAGTGGGGCTACACGGGTTCCATCCGTTGGATCGAACGCAGCATCTTCATCATCGCGGGAGCGGGCATTGTGCTTTCCATGCTGCACCAATCTTCGCTCGGATCGCTGTTCCTGTTGATGACGCACAAACTGCATCCGCTCTGGTGGACGCCCGCGCTGCCGCTGCTCTTCTATTTGCAGGCTGTATACACGGGACTTGGCGCAACCGCCATCGCCGTCAGGTTGATCTGGCGCGCTTTGAAACTTCCGGTTGACCGCGCGCTGTTCCGCCGCATTGGTCAGGCAATGAGCATCAACTTGATGTTGTACGCCGCCATCAAGGTCGGCGATTGGATGGGCGCGGGAGAAATCCCCCTGCTCCTCAAACCCGATGCCTTCGGCTTTCTGGCTTGGTTCCAGTTTTTGATTGGCATTGTGCTGCCTTTGGCAATTTTGCTCTCGAAACTGGTCGGGCATTCCGACGGTCCATTTTGGGCGGGCGTATTTGCCTTGATCGGCACCTTCATCGAGCGTCTGGTCGTTTCGTGGGTCGGTCTTGCGGAACCCAGCCCCATTTCCTACATTCCGTCGTTTACCGAGACGTTTATAACGATAGGGATGATTGCCGGCGGGATTTTGGCGTACTCCATGATTGCGCGTTACTTCAAACTGTTTCCAAGTTCTAGGCATTCGTGAGCCTGAAATTTTTAACTACTTACTCCAATATTGAAGGAGAAATACACCATGACAAAAATTGCGATTGATCCGATTACCCGCATCGAAGGACACCTGCGCATTGAAGTTCAGGTGGACGGCGGCGCGGTTTCCGACGCTTGGGCTTCCGCCACCATGTTCCGCGGTATTGAACTTATCTTGAAGGGACGCGACCCGCGCGATGCGTGGACGATTACCCAGCGCGCTTGCGGCGTTTGCACCACCGTTCACGCGCTCGGCTCTGTCCGCGCTGTGGAAGACGCGCTCGGCATTACCGTCCCCAGCAACGCGCGCATTTTGCGAAACTTGATCCAAGCCACCCAATACATCCAAGACCATGTGATTCATTTCTATCACCTGCACGCTTTGGATTGGGTGGACGTAGTCAGCGCGTTAGACGCGGACGCGGCAGCCACATCCAAACTGGCGCAGTCCATTTCAGATTGGCACAACTCCAGTACCGATTATTTCCAGGGCGTCAAAGACAAACTCGCCTC
>JAQTWR010000300.1 GCA_028689195.1 Anaerolineales bacterium
GTCCGCGGCTGATTGCCACCACTTGCGCGGGTGCGCCGAAGGAGGCGAGCGTTTCTTCTATAAGACGCGCGCGCGCCTGAATGAAATCTTCGTTGAAGGCGGGGGCGTTGCCCGCGTCGAGAATATCCGCGATGTTGGGGAGTTTCCACTCGATGACGGCGGGTCCCGTGACCGTGCGCGTTACTTGGGGAACGCCGACGGCGGGGTCTATTGGCGTAAGATCGTCTTCGGGCGCAGAATCAGTTTGAAGGGAGTCAAGCCGCGCATTTGACGGCGTAGAATCCGCAAGGTGTTTGGCAAGCCATTTCCGCAGCAGGGCGAATATTGGCAGAAGCCATCGAAATAACTCGGGGACGGGTTTGTCGAGCAGAACCGCCACGCCGATGACGAGCCATGCGATCAGCGCGATGAACGCGCCGCCGCCGCCGAGCGAATACCACAACATGCGTTGAAAGACTCCGCCGAGCGCGCCGCCGCCGACGCCCGTGAGCGCAACCGCTTCGGCGGTATCGGCGGTGGAGACGAGGGCGTGCAATACGGTCAGCAGCCAAACGAAGAGAATCGCGCTGCCGACGACGCGCTCCAGCGAAAGCGGCGGGATGCGCTCGATCTTGCGGAAGATGAGCCATAAGCCGAAGACGAGCAGCCCAAGCGGCAGGATGTAAACGCCCCAGCCGAAAATTTGCGTAAGAAAAAAGATGGAGCCGCCAATAAGTTTGGAACGGGCTGTGGAGAGAAGACCAAGAAAGATGATGACGCCGACAAAGGTGAGCATGACGCCGATGACGTCGAGTTTGCGCTCGCCGGAGAGTTGATCCCACCAGGATAATTGAGTCGGCTGCGGCTGTTGTTGCGGAGCAGGCGCAGGAGCGGGCTGCGGTTTTCCTTTGGGCGCGGGTTTGTCCCTTTTTTTGGAAGAGAGCGTTTTGCCCGCCGGTTTTTTATTGAGAAAATTAGGGAGTTTAATAAGAGGCATGGGGAAAGGATGAATTCAGAATTCGGAATGACGAATGTGAAAAGATTATAGCGCCGATGATTTAATGTCAGTGGACAATTTGCGCGATTGACGTGATAATAGTCGGGCTGATTCAAGATTTAACCGCAGAGGCGCAGGGACGCCGAAAGACCAATTAAAAACTCCGTGTCTTTGTGTCTCCGTGGTAAAAAAATAGGAGAACTAACCATGACCGTTACTACTTTACTAGGACAATACACCTACGAACTGCGCCCCGTGAAATTGGGCTACGCAAACCGCACGCTCTACATTAATTTGGATGACAATACCATCCGCGAGAAACCCGTCACGCAGCAGATGAAAGACATCTTCACGGGCGGGCGCGGATTTGCGCTCAAACTTTTGTGGGATGCGGTGACTCCCGACACAAAATGGAACGACCCGCAAAATGAACTGGTCATCGCGAATGGTCCCATCTGCGGGATTACGGCGTACCCGGGCAGCGGAAAGTCTACGATTGTCACGCTCAGTCCGCTGACCGAGAACGTGATTGACAGCAACGTCGGCGGATATTTCGCTCCGTTCTTGAAGTTCTCCGGCTTCGACGCGCTGGAGATTCAGGGCAAGGCAAAAGAGGATATTGTCATTTTTATTGACGGCGACACTGGCGAAATAAAAATCGAATCATCTGATTTCCCCGCTGTCGATTCGCATGAGATTGCCAATTACCTGACGGAAAAATACGGCGTTGACGAAAAAGGCAAGCGCGCGATTTCGGTTTTGTCGGCGGGGCAGGCGGCGGAACATATCCGCATCGCGTTGATCAACTCCACATGGTATGACGTGCGCCGCAAGGAAGCGCGCTTCAAACAGGCGGGGCGCGGCGGTCCGGGGCGCGTGTTCCGCGATAAGAAAATCAAAGCCATCGTGGTGAAGTTCAGCGACATGGGCGGCGATAAAAATAATGTGGCAGATATGGCGCTCATTCGCAAGGCGGGTCAGCGCATCAACAAGGAAATTACGAATCTCGACGACAAGCAAAATCAAATGCGGAAAGTCGGCACCGCGAACATCGTCGAGGTGATGGATCACTTTGACCTGCTGCCTGTGCATAACTTCCGCTATGGCTCGCATCCTGATACGCATAAGATCGATTCGAAAGTATGGATAGAAACTTTCACGCAAGGGCTGCCCGATGGCTGCTGGCTGGGATGCACCATGTCCTGCTCGCATGGCGTGGATCACTTCCCGCTCAAGACGGGACCGTACGCGGGTCAAAGTGTTTTGGTGGATGGTCCCGAATATGAAAACGCGGCGGGGCTTGGCTCGAACATCGGCAACTTCGATCCGCAAAAAGTTTTGGAACTCAACTTCTACTGCGACACCTACGGCGTGGACAGTATCTCGTTTGCGAACTGCGTCGCGTTTGCGATGGAATGTTACGAAGAAGGAATCATCACGCAGGAAGATACTGGCGGGCTGGATTTGAAATTCGGGAATGGCGAAGCCGCGCTGGAAATCATCCACCAGATGGCGCGCGGAGAAGGTTTTGGCGTGACCGTCGGTCAGGGCGTGCGCTACATGAAGAATCTCTTCGCCGCGAAGAATCCCGCGCGCGCGGGTTTCATCCACGATATTGGCATGGAAATCAAGGGTATGGAAATTTCCGAATATCTGACGAAGGAATCGCTCGCGCAGCAGGGCGGGTTTGGACTCGCAACCAAAGGTCCGCAGCATGATGAAGCATGGCTGATCTTCATGGATCAGGTGCTGAATCTTTTGCCGTCGTTTATAGACAAAGCCGAGGCGCTGCATTACTTCCCGATGTGGCGCACATGGTTCAGCCTGCATGGATTGTGCAAACTGCCGTGGAACGACATCTCGCCGGAAAATAATAAAGAGACGAAAGAACCCGCGAAGGTCGAAGAGCATGTCGAAAACTATACGTGGATTCATCAGGGCGTGACGGGCAAGCCGACCACCACGCAGGATTTACTCGATCAATCGGAGCGCGTGTACAACTTCCAAAAAGTGTTTGCCATCCGCATGGGACGCGTGGGACGTAAGCACGATTATCCGCCCTACCGCGCGATGGGACCTGTTACCGCGGCGGAATACGAATCGCGGCAAGACCGCTACGACGAGCAGCTCAAACGCCTCGTGGAGATTGACCCCGCTGGCATGTCCACCGAAGAGAAGATGAAGCAACTCCGCCAGTACCGCGAGTCGCAATACGAGCAACTGGTGGACGCCGTTTATCACCGCAGAGGTTGGGATGGGAACAGCGTTCCGACCGTGGAAAAGTTGAGGGAGTTGGGAATCGATTTGCCTGAGGTGGTTGAGGTGGTGGAAAAGGTGAGATGAAGTAGAGAGTAGTGAAAGACCTCGGAGGTTTAAGAAACCTCTGAGGTCTCTGTTTTTAAGTTATTTACCTTCTCGCACTGCGCGAATTTCCGCCTTGATGTCTTTGTCAGTGATGTTCATTTGCCAAACGCTGCTAATAACTGCTCGCCGATTCCCCCATCCATCCGAAGTATAATTCGCTTGATGCAGCCGCAACTCAAACGCAACCTCGTCGATTCCCTCGCGCTCATCCTCATCGGATGGGGCGGTTTGGCGTTGATCATTTTCTTCTTTGGCGTCCCGCCCTTCGTCTGGGCGCGCTGGAGTTTCTTCGCGCTGGGCATTATAGCGCTGACAGGCACAGCCCTGCCCTTTATCTATTTTATTCACCTTCGGTTTCCCAGCGACCCGCCCGCCGAAACCAACGTCGTCACGCGGCAGGCGCTGTGGTTCGGCGTATACGGCGCCACGCTCGCATGGCTGCAACTGGGTCGCCTCGTCACGCTCTATGTCGTTTTTGGACTCGCATTCGGTTTAGCCGCCATCGAATATTTTATTCGGCTGCGCGAAAAAACAAACCGCCCGCTCCCCACATCTGATGTCAACCCTCCGCGAACTTCCCTCCATTGAACAACTGCTGCAAACGCAAGCCGCCGCAGAACTAATCGCGCATTACGGCAGACCGTTAACGCTCTCCGCGATTCGCGCCGCGTTGGATTCCATCCGCGCGCGATTTATTTCGGGGCAAACGACAGACCTGCCCTCGCGCGACCTAATCCTCGTTCAAGCAGATTCGCTTTTAGAAGACTGGATGCGCCCGACTCTGCGC
>JAQTWR010000301.1 GCA_028689195.1 Anaerolineales bacterium
AGCACGGCTCTCTGATCTAGCTGATCGTTTCCTGAACAAGTTGAATTCAAGCATTTTCAAAGATACTTTTTTGAAACGCTATGGCTACTCTGCCATTTGTCCGAGGTTTAATTGATTTGTCCATAAGGGTTCGTGAAAATATAACTTCCCTTTGTTAGCGTCATTTTGAGCGCAGCGAAGCAATCTTTTATTCATAAAATGGGAATTGCTTCGTCGCTCCTCTCCTCGCAATGACGGAAGTTAGTAATTTGCAAACCCTAAAGTATTGTCCCGATACTTGTCTAAAGCAAACATGGACGCCGAGCGGCGTCCATGTTTTTGATTTATGAGGAAATTATTTTCAGCGCGGCATTACGGGAAACAAGTCAGTTTTGCGCCAACGGTAATGCGGCTGGCAGTCCACACATTATTGGCGACCAGACCGTTCACGCTCACTGCGTTGCCAACCTTCAAATCCGCGAAGGTGATTGGGACGGGCGTAGCCGTCGGGCTGGACTTGTACAGATAGCGGGTCAGGGAAGTCGTCTTGACCATGAGCGTCTTGCCGAAATAGGGCTTTACCAGAAAACTGCCCCGTATGACATTGATCGTGACTGTGCCGGTAGATGCGTCAATCGCGGCGATTCTGCCTACCAGGGCAAACGTGCCGCGCGGTCCGCTCTGGGCTGTAACAGGCGCCGCGAACGCAGGAACGGTTGCAACCGACAGAAGAACCAGGGTCAACAGGATGGTAATTAATCGTTTCATGCTTTTCTCCTTTTTTATTTGGATATGTTAATGTGACGCAGTTTTTCGCGCCCGGATACGGCTTATCGCATTATTTTTCAAAAATTCATCAAATCTTTACATGGGGATACTATGATAATGAAGCCGTATCTTTCGTCGCAATTTTCCGTCCTATCTATGGAGACGCATGTGCTATCTGAAGTTGAATTAATTGATCTCGCGCACCGTCTGGATTCGCGCGTATTGGCGCAGATATACGATCAATACAACAATGATCTATATCGCTATGCCATGCGCATACTCGGTAATCCTTCCATGGCAGAAGACTGCGTGGCGGAAACGTTCCATCGTTTTTTGCAGGCGCTGGCTGCGGGAAGGGGTCCGCGCGAACACATACGCGCCTATCTGTACCGTATCGCGCATAACTGGATCACCGATCAATTTCGCCGCGAAGCGCCCGAAGACGAATTGCCCGATCAATTAGCGGAGTCAGCCCTATGCCCCGAAGAACACGCCGAACGCAGTTTTCAATGCGCCAGTTTGCGTTATGCGCTCCGTCAGTTAACCCCTGAACAACGCCAGGTTATCACGCTAAAATTTTGGGAAGGCTGGGAAAACGAGGAAATCGCGCGCGCGCTGGGCAAGCCTGTTGGCGCGATCAAGTCTCTTCAACACCGCGCTATTGCCGCACTTCAGAGGCAGATGGAAGAGAAAATAGTATGACATATAAACGCGATCCACTTGAAGTCATCTTCGACGCCAACAAAGACATACCTGAACGCGACCCGCAAAGCGCCGCGCGCGGACGCTCCAACTTCCTGCGCGAGGCGTCTGAATTGCGCGCGCGCGCAGACGCGAAATATAAGATGGGACGTATTTGGCGAATTTTTTCCTTGCGAAAGAAAACTTTCGCTATGAACTTTTTAATTGTATTCATCGTGATATTCATCCTGCTCTTTAGCGGAGGTTCCACCGTGTACGCCTCGCAGGACGCCATGCCCAATCAACCGCTTTATTCTGTGAAGACATTCAGCGAAGATGTCGCGATTGCCATGACCGTCAAACCTTCCGCGCATATTGAACGGCTGCTCGAACTTTCACAACGTCGAGTAGACGAGATGGCTGAACTTACGCAGGCTGGCATTGCCATTCCTGCGCCCGTTACAGACCGACTTCAACGGCATATTGAGGAATGCTTCCAGACCGCCATTGTTCAAAATGATGACGATCTGCGCGCGAGTTTGCTGCGCGTCTATGCGCGATTGCAAACCGAAGAGCAAACGCTCGCCCAATTGGAAACGCGCGCCGACATGGCGGATAAACAGGCGATTGAAAAATCGCGCATGATGATTCAGGAACGCCTGCAAATTACCGAAAAAGGGATCGCCGACCCGCAGCAATTCCGCAATGCGCTCCAACGTCTCGATAAGTTTAATGTAACGTCGTCTCCAACAGTTACTTCAATCGCGACGGATACGCCGCAAGTTATTGGCGCAACGAGCGTGAAGCAGCCTCAATTTGAGATCACAAGAACGCCCGGTATGGGGACGCCCGCGCCGAAAAAAAATAATTGCGGCGGTTCATGCGCAACGCATGGCGTCGGAGAGAATGGTTTAGGCAATGGAAACTCCGGCGGAAACGGCTCGAATGGTCGCAAGCCATAATCAAGGGATGGGGACTCTTTTTCACGGTAAAAAAAACAGGAAGATTAGATTCCTGTTTTTTTTATTTTATTCTTGCCCGCGAAATTATCGGGTCAATTCGTGTGGATAACCGATATGAAACATCTTTGAATCCAAATTGTGCGCGGGAATAAAACACGCTTTTCCATCTTCGTTGTAGAATATTGAGACGCCGCGCTCCCGCGCCGCGTAAATTATTGGAGACGCAAATTATGGAAAATCAAAATCACACCCTCACGCTGCAACCCCGCCTCAGCGCCAAAATTCTGTTTGTCGCGGCGCTTGTCATTTCCGCTTTTACTTTTATCGGTCAATATCTGACTCTTTTCCCCGCCGCGTTCAGGGTTCGCAACCCGATAGGCGCGTATATTTTGGATAAGTATTTCGTCCTTGAATTCAGGTTGAATACCGAATCCAATGTCGTGATTTATTTCGCCGCGTTTATTCTTCTCGCTGCAATTGCCGCGCTGCTTTTTTTAATCGCGTTATATAAAGACGCGGCAAAGGATAAGTTCAAATTTTACTGGTACGCGCTCGCGGCGTTTTTCCTGTATCTGTCCGTTGATAAGGCGGCGATTTTGCCGGGAAAGCACGTCAAGTTTTTCAACGAGTGGACCGATCAAAACGGCTGGTTTGAATTCAGGTGGGCGTTCGTTATCGCGGCGCTGATCCTGCTTGGGCTTTTGTTTCGTAAATTCCTGCTGCATTTTGAGCCAAAATTTAGAACGCTCCTGCTGACTTCGACCATCTTGTATTACGTCGGCGTGTTTGGCGTTGAACTGTTCGGCGGTCGTTATACCTCTTGGTTCGGGAATCAGAATCTCGGCTTGGCGGCGCTTTCCTGCGCGTCGGAACTCATGGAGTTTGGCGGGCTGATTTTGGCGATATACGCGCTCCTGCTTTATATGGAAACGCATCTTCCCAATATCCGCTTTTTGATGCGACCAGAAACGCGGGCGGCGGAAAACAAAGAACACATTCAAATTGTGCAGCCGCTGCGCGTTCTTAAAGCCTTTGTGATCCTCGCCTTTGGCTTTAGCGTTTTTAGCTTTATCGGTCAGATATTCAGGCTGTTCCCGGATTACTACACCATTCACAGCCCGCTTCAGGAAGTTCTGCTTTCCATTTTTATTTATCAATTTGGCGTGAACACCGAAGCGAATATCGCAACGCATTTCGCCACGATAATTCTTGTAATTGTCGCGGCGCTATTCCTTGTGGTTGCCTTGTTGAAAATCGCCGCGAAAGATAAATACAGACTCGGCTGGCTCGTGTTGAGTTTGTTCGTTCTGTATTTGTCCATTGACGAGCAATGCGTGCTGCATGAAAAACTCAGTTGGATTTTTTCTAACTGGACAAATTTCAACGGCTGGTTTGAATACAAATGGGTTATTCCGGGATTTATCGGCGTGGCAGTTTTTGCGGCGATTTATATTCCCTTCTTCCTGCACCTCGAGACCAAATTCAAAATTCTTTTTATTATCGCCGCCGTGATGTATTTTACCGGCGCGTTGGGCAGCGAAATAATCAGCGGACATTGGGCAAGCTCGCACGGCACGAAAAACATCACTTACTCTCTGATGACCCTGTTTGAAGAATTGCTGGAGTTCAACGGCGTAAATCTTCTCATGTATTCGCTTCTTCATTACATTCAGCTTTATTTCGGCGAAGTCGTTTTGACGGTGCGGTCAAGAAACGCTTCAA
>JAQTWR010000302.1 GCA_028689195.1 Anaerolineales bacterium
CCGAAGCCGCGACATCCGCCCCCTCCGCGCATAACCGCCAGCCCTGGAGATTCGCCGTAATAAAGAATTTGCCCGCCAAAGCGAAATTTGCGGAAGCCATGACGCAAGCCTTTCGGCGCGAACTCGAAGCGGACGAACTATCGGCGGAAGAGATCAACGCGCGGGTTGCGCGCTCGCGCGAACGGATACTCGCCGCGCCCGCGATTATCGTCCTCTGCGTGGATATGAGCGATATGGACGACTACCCTGACAGGCGCAGAAAAAAAGCCGAATACATTATGGCGACTCAATCCGCCGCGAGCGCGGGGATGCAACTGCTCCTCGCCGCGCACGCCGAAGGATTGGGCGGCGTATGGGTTTGCAGCCCCCTGTTCGCGCAAGAGACTGTGCAAAACGTTTTGAGCCTGCCTAAATCATGGGAGCCGCAGGCAATGTATTTTTTAGGCTACCCCGAAAACATGCCGGCGATAAGGGAAAGAAAAGATATAAAAGAAGTCGCGCTTTTCTATTAAGGGGATTTACGGTTTACGTACATCTCGTCTGCCAATAACGCAATAACATCGTCAGATTTCATCACGTCGCCGTAGGATTTCAGCGCGGCAAGAAACGCCTTGTGGACATATTCGGCGGGGACGAGCGTATCGCCGTAGGTTAAATCGCGCGTCGCGCAAGCATCCGCCGCAACGATAACCTTGAAGCCAAGATCAAACGCCGCGCGAGCGGTCGCGTCTACGCAGAGATGCGTCATCATGCCGCTAATCACAACGCGCTCAATTCCCCATTCTTTCAATATTTCAAGCAGACTCGTTTCGCGGAACGCATTGGGGTAATGCTTGTAAACAATCGGCTCGCCCTCAAAATGCGCGACAGCGTCGTGAATATCCGAGCCGCCGTCGCCCCTGATGAAAAACGCGGCGTCTGGCTCCAAAGAAATATGTTGAATATGAATGTGCCGCCCGCCATGCTCGCGGAAACACTGCAAAAGCATATAGGCTTTTTGCGCGGCGGCAAGCGGCTCGACCAATGGAAACCTGCCGTTGGGAAAATAATCTTTTTGAATGTCAATGACAAGCAGCGCGGTTTTCATGTCAATCCTTAAATGGCGCAAATATCGTGGTACAGGTTTTCAGCCTGACGTTTTAGATGAGACTTATCGGCGAGCGCGATTGCCTTTTGAAAATCTGATTTTGCTTTTTCGATTTCATTCAATGCCCGATATGATTTTCCGCGCCCGATGTACAAACGCGATTCTTTGGGCGCGAGATTGATTGCGCGGGCGTAATCCTCTATCGCCTGATCATGCTTTCCGTTGACGCGATACGCATCCGCGCGCCCCTGATAGGCGAAGCCCAATCGCGGCTGGCTGCTCAAAACGCGGGCGTAGTAATCTTCCGCCCAATCGAGGCAATCTTCGTAGACGATCATATTGAGATCGGTCATCGCGAGCGAATCCTGCTCGGAGATGCGCAGCGCGGAATCCTGATCCTTATGCGCGGATTCAAAATCCGCCAGCCTGAAATGCGCGATGGAACGGATGATGTAAAACAACGAGAATTGGGGAAGCAACGAAACGGATTTATCGAACTCGGCAAGCGCGAGTTGATATTCCTTCCTCTCCAACAAAACGGAGCCGCGATCAAAATACGGAACCGCCCAATTCGGGTTGACTTCTTGCGCGCGGGCGAAGAAATCGAGGGCTGAGTCGTAATCCTTTTCCAGCGCGCAGATTTCGCCGCGCAACTCCAGCGCAAGCGGATTTTGAGGGGCGAGGCGCAGGGCGCGTTCCACATCCGCTTTTGCCCTTTCGGTTTGCAAAATATTCAAGAGGCAAGCCGCGCGCGCGAGGTAATGATTCGACTGCTGCGGCTCGTTTTCGATTTCGCGCGCGTAATACTGCGCGGCGCGGTCGTAATCGCCTAGTAAATAATAATATCCGCCGCGCTTGAAAAGATAGTTGACCGCAAGATTGACGGAGCGCAGCGCGGAGCGGTTCAACGTGCTGAGCGCCAGCGCAATCAAAAAACAGGAGGCGATCATCAAATAGTCGCGGGTGTAGAATCCAAGCGCGAGCAATCCCAGCAGAACGGGCGCGCCGACAATCAGCGCGATTAAATCCGCGTTGGCTCTGCCAAAGAAGTTTTCCATGAACGAACGCAAAATACCGCCGCCGTCCAGCGGATAAATAGGCAGTAAATTGAAAACGATCAAAATAAGGTTAACCAGCGCAAGCGAAAAAAACAAACGGCTGAAAGTCTGTATCCACAAAAATATTTCCGAGGTTGCGGATGCGGGCAAAACGAAAAGGTGGAAAATAATATACAAAAGGACGCACAAGAACGCCAACAGCATGTTGACCAAAGGTCCCGCAGCGGAAATGACGACTTCATGGAGGGGCTTATCTGCTTTACGGCTTAAGTTGGTAAATCCGCCCAGCAGCCAGATGACCACGCTTTTCACTTTCACGCCGAAGAGTTGCGCGGCGAACGCATGACCGAGTTCGTGCAAAAGAATGCACAAGAGAAATCCCAACAGCCACGAGAAAGCCATCACCGCCTGACGCAAATCGGTCGGGCGAAAAAGATAATATGCAATGGGTATGCTAAATAGCGTGGAAAAATGAAAACGAATTTCCATGCCGCGAATACGGGCAAGGAGGAAGGAGGAGGAGAGCCATTTCATAAAAGGTTTATCGTTTGATTTCCTTAATCCGCCCCTAATTTTCCTCGTACGAAACTCCGCACACGTTCTGCCGCATCAAAAGCAGACTCTGCCATTTTTACAGATGCGCTAGCGCCGGGGTAACGAATTGCAACTGCATATCGCTCCAAACTCGTTAAATCCGTTTCAAGTTCTACGAAGCCGTCATCCACTTGAGCGCACAAAGCAACAAGCGGAAGCAAATCGTGTTTGCGCTCAAAACGAATCGCATGTTCCTGTAAAAAAGCCTTCAAATACTTCTCGGCGCATTGCTGGCAATGGAAAGACGCCGTTTCAGCCAAGGGAACGTCTACGGCATGTAAAAGAGAGTCTGCGCTGTGAAAATCTTGTTCCGCTTTAAAAACCCATTCGCTAGTCACTTCGTTCATACAAGATTTTTCCCTTTTCCGTTATGTCAATCAGAAACCAATCGAATAATTTTTTACGCCTTTCGATAACTTCGCGCGAACGGGCAATAACGTCTACATGAAAGGTTAACTTTGGGAGCGCCTCCATAATCTTCAACGAGATATCCGCTTCCCGCCCATCGGGGACGTCCATCACCACCAATAAATCTACATCGCTCCATGCGGTGGGTTTTCCGTATGCGTGCGAGCCAAACAGAATAATTTGTTCGGGATTAAACTTCTCGGCGATGAGTTTCGCAATTGCGCGAATCGTCTTCATCGGAATGCGTTTGCGTTGATTAAGCGGCGGAACTTGAAACACTGTCTGCGTGACCATATTTGAATTATACGCTATTTACTTCCTTCCAAAATCCGACGGATTCTCGCCCCATAGATCCGTATCCCATTTCAAAATTTTACCTTCGGGCAGTTCGTTTTCAGCCAGCCAATTCTCCGCGCTGCGGATGAGCGCAAACAGAACCGCGTTCTTCGACGAATGTTTGAGTTTTGTTTTACATTCGCCTGTCGCAACCCACGCTATCGCATTCTCCGAATCGGAGTAAATAGGGATGCGCATATTGTGTTTCGACTGCCATGTCAGTGATTGGACGATGGCGAGGAATTCGCCGACGTTATTTGTTCCCTCGGTGTAAGGTGCTGCGCGGAAGGTTTCCTCGCCCGTCTCGGTGTTCACGCCGCGATATTCGAGTTTGCCCGGCGCGCCGCTGCATGCCGCATCCACGCAAATGGACGGGAGAATCGGTTGAACGCTCGCCAGTTTCCACTTGCCATGCGAAGAGGGTTTTCCCTTGTAATCGTCATAGTTTGCAAGATAGGCGGCTTCCGCTTCTAGCTCGCTGTCAAAAGCCTTGAACTGCGCGCCGACGAATCCCTTTACCTGTTTTTCGCATTCCGCCCACGAGGTAAAGACGCCCATCTTCCGCCCCTTCCAAACGACGTAATATTTTTGCTTCGGCATGGTTTATTTCGCTTCGAACGTGGAG
>JAQTWR010000303.1:0-2243 GCA_028689195.1 Anaerolineales bacterium
ATTGGATAAATCAATTTGTCGTATGTCCCCGCGCCTTTGAAAAGTTTTGCGATCCATTGAATGACGGCGGTTCCGAGCGCGAAGAATAAAACTGAAACACCGCCAATAACCGGCGAACTGCAAATTAAGGCGACCAAAGCCCCGCCGACCGTTGCGCCTGCTGAACGGGCGTCTCCTTGTTGTGTTGCCGCGATAATCATTTGAACAAATCCATTAACGATTGTGGATAATATGCCGATGACGAATACCCAAATGTAAGCGGTTTTGGGTTGGGCTTCGGGGCTTTCGGAAATATCAATGAAGGTCTGCTCGTTGGGCTGCGAGATTGCCTTGATCCATGTTTGTATCCAACCCATAGGACCCGGCGCGCCGCCTGTCGTTTCAGGCATGATTGGGGTGTTATCGAACTCGCTCATAATACATTCTCCTTTTTATATGATTTGGAATGATTGTATGGTCAAGTGGACAAAAGTCAAGCATCCATTTGGGGCATATTAAGGTGAGGTAGAATACCTCGCAATGGAAATCTCGGAGAAAATTCGCGGTATTCTCGCCACGCTGCCGACCAAGCCCGGCTGTTATCTGTATCGCAACGCCGAAGGGACGATTATTTACGTCGGCAAAGCGATTAACTTGAAGAACCGCGTGCGGTCGTATTTCCACGCGGATTCGAGTCACGACGCGAAGACGCGCCGCCTCGCGCGCGACATCGCGGACATCGAATGGATCGTGGTCGGCTCGGAACTTGAAGCGCTGATTCTTGAAATGAATCTCATCAAGAAACATCGCCCAAAATATAACATCCGCCTCAAAGACGATAGGCGTTATCCGTACATAAAAGTTCAGTGGGACGAGCCGTATCCCAAAATCACCGTCACGCGATTGATGGAAGAAGACGGCGCGCGGTATTTCGGTCCATACACGTCGGCGTGGGCGGTGTATCAAACGCTGGATGCGCTTCGTAGAATTTTTCCCTATTTGACGTGCGACCGTGAAATTACGGGATTGGATAAACGCGCCTGCCTTTATTACGACATCAAGTTATGCAATGCGCCGTGCATCGGCGCGGTTGATCAAGCGGGCTACCGCCAAATGATTTCCGATTTGATGGAATTTCTCGGCGGTCACAGCGAAGAAATTATCGCGCGCATGGAAATCGAAATGCGTAAAGCCGCCGATGAAATGCGTTTTGAAAAAGCCGCCGCGCTGCGCGATCAACTCAAAGCGATTCAATCCATTATTGAAAGGCAGAAAATCGTTTTCGCAACCGATTACAAAGACTCGGATGTTTTGGCGATGGCGCGCACCGACGGCGAAGCCTGCGTGCAGATCTTCTTCATTCGCGGCGGAAAATTAATCGGGCGCGAGTATTTCATCCTCGAAGGCACGGAGGATACAGCCGATAACGAAGTGATGGCGGAGTTCGTCAAGCAGTTCTATGCCGAAGCCGCCAATATTCCGCAGCAGGTGATGCTGCCCGACGAGATCGAGATCGAGGAAGCGCGGATTGTCAGCGAG
The DNA here is from genome assembly GCA_028689195.1 of Anaerolineales bacterium. Lineage (GTDB taxonomy): Bacteria > Chloroflexota > Anaerolineae > Anaerolineales > Villigracilaceae > Villigracilis. The sequence goes on from JAQTWR010000303.1 coordinate 1,519, forward strand.
TGGCTCAGGTCGAAGCGCGGCGGAAAGAAAGTGGAATTCTTTGTCCCCAAAGACGGTCAGCCGCACGACCTCGTTCAAATGGCGGCGGAGAACGCGACGGAAACTTTGCAATCGCTCCGCGCGCAATGGCAGGCAGACGCGCACAAGCAGGAGCAGGCGCTCGGCGAGTTGCAACAAGCGTTGAATTTATCCGCGCCGCCAAATCGTATCGAGTGTTATGACGTGAGTCATACTCAGGGCGTGGCGACCGTCGGCGCGATGGTCGTCTTCGAGCAGGGAACGCCCGCGAAGAATCTCTATCGCAAATTCAATATTGACAGCACGAGCATCGGCGCGCCCGATGATTTCGCTTCGATGGAGGAAATGTTGGCGCGGCGCTTCCGAAGGTGGCGGGCTTCGCAGGAATCAGAATCAAAACCGGGGGAGAAAAAAGACGCGTCGTTTTCTTTTCTGCCCGACCTCATTATTATTGACGGCGGCAAGGGGCAACTCGGTCGCGTGGTGAAAGTCCTCGAACAGTTTGAGTTGTTAGATAAAGTCCCTGTTGTAGGTTTGGCAAAACAGGAAGAGGAAATTTTCTTCCCGCATAAAAGCGAGCCGTTATTATTGCCGCGCCATTCGCAGGGATTGTATTTAGTGCAGCGCATCCGCGACGAAGCGCATCGGTTTGGGATTACCGCGCACCGCGCCCGACGTTCAAAATTGGGTTTCGCCTCAGATCGGAA
>JAQTWR010000303.1:2253-4096 GCA_028689195.1 Anaerolineales bacterium
ATTCCATTCCCGGTATTGGTCCAACGCGCCGAAAGTCGCTCTTGAAACATTTCGGTTCTGTGGATAAGATTAAGAGCGCCAGCGTCGAAGAGTTAGCCGCGGTGAACGGCATGAATATCAGCGCGGCGGAAAGCGTCAAGGCGCATTTGGAATAGGAGCAAGCATGATTGTAGAACCTGTGATTATCCCCAAAGGAATTCATAATATCTTACGGAAACTGACGGGGCAGTCTCGCCCTGATATTGCGCTGTCGCTTGCCATTAAAGAACTTGTGCGGTTAAGCATGAAAGAATCAAAAGCGCAAATTGAAAGTTTTGAAAGCAAATACGGCATGTCGTTTGCCGAATTTGAGAAAGCTTGCGATGATGGCAGAATCAAAGACCCCTTTTCTTACGAAGTGGAAAAAGATGATTTTGAATGGGAAGCCGCTATTACAGACCTCGCATCCCTTGAGGAAATGTCGCAATGGATCGTATGAACGTCGAGTCATTTGAAGCATACGTCATATCCATCTGCTCTGAATCCGCTGTTGTTGTAAGCGCGTCGGTTGTGAAGTTCGGTTTTACTTGGACAAAAATACGGGCTGCTTTAACAGACAAAAGTTTTGTTGACGCTTCCTATAATCAGGAAACAGGAAAAACAACATTCGCTCAAATCCGCGATGGAGGCAGAATCTTTGGCGCGGATAACAAAAAAGGCTGGCATTGGCATCCTTACGAAGACCCGCAACGGCATGAGTTTGTAGATCACGAAATCACCTTCGCTGAATTTTTGAAGCGCGTGGAAGAGAATTTATCAAAATGAAAACAGTCTGGATCGTGGACGACGACGAAGAGATGGGGCGCGCGGTCAGTTTGATGTTGAAACTGCTCGAATGTGAGACGAAGTATTTCCTGCATCCGCGTTTTGCGGCGCAAGCCCTGCTGGCGGGCGGCAGACCCGACATGATGATTCTCGACATCAACATGCCCGAAGTCAGCGGGTTGGATATGCTCGAATTTCTGCGCCGCCGCAGGGACTGGAAGAACCTGCCCGTCATCATGCTTTCCTCCGAAGCGGCGGATGTGATGATTGACAGGGCGATGGAATTGGGCGCGGACGGCTACGTTAAGAAGCCTGTTACAATTGACGAACTTGAAAAGGCGATGTCTCAAGCCTTTTACAGACATATCTTATAAAGCGAGTTTACTATGACTAAAAACAAAAAACAAACAAATACCGCAAGCGGATCGCAGAGAGCGGCGCAAATCTTTTTTGCGGTTTTTGCGATCATCCTGATTCTTTCCATGATTCTTTCGTCCGTTAAGTAGATTTTGCGTAGGGCAAATTAGTCTGCGCGGCTTTATGCCGCGCTTTATTTCGCGTGTTGCGGCATGAGCGCCGCGTTGCGCTTTTGGAAACCCGTATGTTAGACAAACTAAAAGTCATCGAAGACCGTTACGAACAAATCAACGGCGAATTGCTCGAAGTGGGCAATAACTATCAACGCGCCGCCGAACTGAACAAAGAGCGCGTGGACTTGGAATCGCTGATCGCGAAGGCGCGCGAATATCGTCAGGCGATGAAGAATCTCGACGAAGCAAAATCCATGATCGCGGCGGAGAGCGACGCGGAACTGATCGCGCTGGCAAAATCGGATGTGGAAGAATTGAATCCGAAAATCGAAATCCTTGAAAAAGAAATCAAGGAAATGCTTGTGCCAAAAGATCCGCGCGACGAGCGAAACGTCATTTTTGAAATTCGCGCGGGCGCGGGCGGCGACGAGGCTGCCATCTTTGCGGCGGATTTGTTCCGCATGTACACGCGCTATGTGGAAGATAAAAAATGGAAGGTCGAGGTCATG
>JAQTWR010000304.1 GCA_028689195.1 Anaerolineales bacterium
TTTCGGATGTGCTTTTATACGGAAGAAACAGCCCTCTTGTAAGCAATATCCAATTGTGACCTGAAAAGCCAAAACCGAATAGAGTAAATAAAGGCTCTTCAAGGCTTATGATCCACGAAAGGGAAAGCAACAATAAAATACGCGAAAAAACCGCGAGACTGATGCCGGTCGTGCGCGCGCGCGATTGGTCTTCTTTCGGCAATTTTCCCGCCAGAATGGAAATGAAAATAATATTATCTACGCCGAGCACAAGTTCCAATACAATCAGCGTGATTAATGCGATCCACGATTCGGGATTTGTAAGCCAACTAAAGTCCACAATATTGCTCCTGAAAAAGAATGCGTGGATTTTACCAAAAACATGAAAATCGGAGGTCTTGAAGACCTCCGATTTTTTAGTAGCCTTTTATTTAATCTTGAACATCTGCGTCAATTTCATAGCGAGGTTGAGATCGCCCGCGAGTTTCAACTTGCCCTGCATGAAGGCTTGCATCCCGTCAATTTCGCCGGTGAAAATTTTGACGTAATCGCTTGAGTCGGCGGTAAGAGTCATTTTGGGCGCGGCAAAAGTTCCTTTTGCGACTTCGCATTTGCCGTCTTTGACCGTTGCATACCATTCGCCGGGTTCCGCGCCAGTGAATTTGAATTGGATCGTAGCGTCTAGCCCTGCGGCTTTTTCGGGAAGAAACGCGCCGGGCATTTTGGACATGAGGGTTTCGATTGTGAGGGACATATTATTTTCCTTGTGTGTATTTTACGCATTACGAATCACGTATTACGTAATCCGTAATGCGTAACGGTTGATTATTGAAGATTTTCAAAAATCGCCGCCGCGCCCATGCCGCCGCCGATGCACATGGTCACCATGCCATATTTGGATTTGCGGCGACCCATTTCGTAAATCAACTGCGTGGTGAGTTTCGAGCCTGTGCAGCCGAGCGGATGCCCAAGCGCAATCGCGCCGCCGTTGACGTTGACCTTATCGGGATTCATTCCAAGCGTTTTCATCACAGCCAGTCCCTGCGCGGCAAAGGCTTCATTCAACTCGAAGAGATCAATATCGTCGAGGGAAAGTCCCGCAACCTTCAACGCTTTGGGAATTGCCGCGATGGGACCAATGCCCATCAATTCCGGCGGGACTCCGCCCACCGCAAACGTAACGAATCGCGCCAGCGGTTTGAGTCCCAGTTCGTTTGCTTTTTCCGCAGACATGACCATCACCGCCGCCGCGCCGTCGGACATTTGCGACGAATTGCCGGCGGTAATAGTTCCGCCTTCTTTGAACGCGGGTTTGAGTTTGGCAAGCGCTTCGATTGTAGTATCTGCGCGCGGACCTTCATCGCGTTTGACGGTGAATGATTTCTTCTGGGTTTTGCCGTCCGCGTACTCTGTCACTTCTACATCGAGCGGAATCAATTCGGGGTCGAAGAGTCCCGACTCTACCGCCTTCGCCGCTTTGATGTTGCTCGTGAACGAAAACTCGTCCATCTGCTCGCGAGTGACTCCATATTTGACCGCGACATTTTCGGCGGTGAGTCCCATGTTGGTGTAGTAGTGCGGCAAGTCCATTGCAAAGTGCGGATTGGGCGAAAACTTATAGCCCATCATCGGCACCATAGACATAGACTCGACGCCGCCGCCGATTCCGATTTCGATTTGACCTGCTTGAATGGCGTTCGCAATATGCGCGATGGACTGCACGCCCGACGAGCAATACCGATTGATGGTTTCTGCGGGAACAGAGTCGGGCAAGCCCGCGCGCAGGGTAATCATCCGCGCCACGTTCATGCCCTGCTCGCCTTCGGGGAAGGCGCAGCCGATGACCACGTCGTCAATCTGGGCGGGGTCGAGGTTGGGCGTGCGCTTCAATAATTCTTGAATCGTCGCCGCCGACATTTCATCGGGGCGCACAGTTGCCAATCCGCCGCGTTTGGCTTTGCCAACGGGGGTGCGGACGGCGCTTACAATAACAGCATCTTTTGATGTCATAGTTATCTCCATAGGTAAATGGTAAATAGTAATTACCATTTACTGATTACTATTTACTAATTGCGTAACGGCTTTCCCGTCTGCAACAGCGACCACATTCTGGCTTGCGTCTTTTCCTCGCCGCACAGGGACAAAAATGCTTCGCGTTCCAAATCAAGGATATATTGCTCGCTCACCCACGCCGGCTTGGACAGATCGCCGCCGGCTATCACATACGCGAGTTTGGTTGCGATGTGCGAGTCGTAATCGGTGATGTACCTGCCTTCTTTGAACGCCCATGCGCCGATCTTCATCGCGCCGTACATATCGCGTCCGGGCGCGTAGATCAATTCGGGGGCGGGCGGTTTGTATCCAGCGGCGGCAAGATGCATGACCTCGCGTTTCGCTTCGGTGAGCAGGTGATCGCGGTTGACGATGATTCGATCCTGCGGATTTAGGATTCCCATCCCGCGCGCTTCTTCCGCAGATGTGGCAACCTTCGCCTGACCAATCTGCAAAAACGCTTTTTGAATGGCGGGGAACGGCTCCGCGTTTTCGACTCTCATCACGGGGTTGATGATGCGGCGCATATATTCCTTCGTCCCTGCGCCCGCGGGGATGACTCCCGCGCCGAGTTCCACCAGCCCGATGTAAGTCTCTGCCGCCGCGACGACGCGCGAAGCGTGCATCGTGATTTCGCATCCGCCGCCGAGCGCAAGACCCGCAGGCGCGACGACAATCGGCTTCGGCGAGTAGCGCATCCGCATATTCATGTTTTGCAATTTGCGGATGGACGCGTCGAGCGAATCCCACATGCCTTGCTGCGCCGCGACCACGACCATGAAAAGATTCGCGCCCGCGCTGAAATTATCCGCTTCGTTGCCGATGACCAACCCGTCAAAATCATTTTCGACGCGATCCAGCGCTTCGGAAGTGATGGCGAAAATATCTTCGTCGAGCGCGTTCATCTTGGTATGGAACTCGACCAGCGCCACGCCGTCGCCGATGTCGAACAGCGACGCGCCCGCGTTCTTGCTGATTTCCTTCTTTGTGCCGCGCAAATCTTTTAAGAATACAAATCCTTCGGCAGCCTTGAACTTGACGTATTTTTTCTTGCTCACGTCATACGCGCCGATTTTGTTATCGCCTTTATATTGGTAGAAGGTTTCGACGCCGTTCTTCAACATCTCATCCACCCACTTGGCGGCGGGATAACCTTCCTTCTTCATCAACTTGACGGTTTCTTTCACGCCGAGCATGTCCCAAATTTCAAAGGGACCCGCGTCGTGCATGAAGCCCCAGCGCACGGCGTCGTCAATCGGCTTGGCGGTATCCGCAACTTCAGGGATGATCGAAGACGCGTATTGGAAACTTTGATACGTCAACGCCTTGACCAGTTTCGCGGCTTTATCGTCTGCCGCCAGCATGATCTGAAGTTTTTCTTTTAAGGTTTCGGCGTCCTTCGCGGCTTTGACCGAGTCGAAGCGCGGCTTGCCCGCGGGGACGTGTTCCATCGTTTTCAAATCGAGCGAATAGAATTCCTTTTTGCCTTCCGCATTGCGGACTTCCTTATAGAAGCCGACTTTGGTCTTATTGCCGAACCATTTTCTTTCGAGCAGGGTATCCATCAACTTGCGCGGTTTTTCCGCCGCCAAATACCCTTGACCCAGTTTGTCATGCGGAATCAACGGCGCGAGATTCTTGCCGACATGATCCCATACGTCCACGCCGACCAAATCAATCAGGCGGAAGGTCGCAGTCTTTGGGCGTCCCATCAAAGGTCCCGTGAGCGAGTCCACTTCATCAATGGTGTAATCGTTGTTCATGATGAAGTCCAGCGCAAACGCGCCCGTGCCAAACGCCACGCGATTACCGATGAAGTTCGGCGTGTCTTTGCAAAGCACAATGCCCTTGCCCAGACGGTATTCGCCAAAATGCGCGAGGAATTCCGTAACTTCCTTCGACGTATCCGCAGTGGGGATGATCTCCAGCAGTTTCAAATAGCGCGGCGGATTGAAAAAATGCGTGCCGATGAAATGTTTCTTGAATCCAGCCGAGAGTCCTTCGGCGATTGCCTTGACGGGAATGCCCGAAGTATTGGTAGAAACAATGGCGTTCGGCTT
>JAQTWR010000305.1 GCA_028689195.1 Anaerolineales bacterium
GCGTCCCGCCATATTCAAGCCCGCCACATAACCTTGCTCGCGCGCAGGATTCCATAAACTGTCGAGAGCCGCGTGCCCCGTCAGCGGATCGCAAACCTGCGCGACGTCTCCCGCCGCGAAAATATCGGGGATGCTGGTTTCCAAATGTTCGTTCGCTAAAATTCCGCGATCCAATTTCATTCCGATATTCTGAACAAGTTCGGTGCATGGGCGAATGCCAATGGCATACGCGACCATATCGCATTTGATGGTTTGCCCGTCTTCGAGACGAACGCCCGCCACGCGATTTTTCTTTTCGAGAATTTCAGCCAACTCGGCGTGATAATGCAATTCCACGCCTTCGGCTTGCAAATGTCCTTCCACCGCTTTGGATTCGCGTTCGTCGAGAACGTTGCTCCAATATCGGTCGCCGCGCAGAAGATAATGCACGCGCATACCGCGCGCAAGCAGCCCTTCCGTTAATTCAAGCGCGGTGATTCCGCCGCCGACAACGACGACGCTTTTTCCAGATTTCGCCAACTTCACGATATTTTTCGCGTCGGTCAGGTCGTCTAATTTCACCACGCCTTCAGTCTTGGAGCCGAGAACGTCCAACTGCACGGCACGCGCGCCGACGGAGACCAGCAATTTGCTGTACGTCAGGTGTTTCCCGTCCACAATCACTGCATGTTCAGAAGGCAAAATGCGCGTGACGCGCCCCTTTAGAAAACTAAAGTTCAGATTTTTGTAATCTTCTTTCGCGCGCGGATACAACGCCTTGTCGTGAATCTCCCCCGTCAAATAATACGCGAGTCCCGGACGGGAATAATACCCGTGCGGGTCGTCGCTAATCATAATAATTTCGCTCGATTGGTCTATGGAGCGGATTGCTTCTACCGCCGCAAACCCAGCCACCCCGGCGCCGATGATAACGTATCTCATGCGCCCCTCTTTTCAAATAAGTCGGTTTGCTTAAATCGCAACACCCCGCGCGGACAACGCGCCACGCACTCGCCGCAAGTCAAACAATCGCTGTGGATGACAGCCTCGCCGCGCCAAACATGCGCGCGCACGTCAATCGAAATGGGGCAGTTATACGAGCAAATGCCGCACTGCACGCAACGCGATGAGTCAGAAACGACATGACCCGCCGACAACACGGCATGACGGGTGGAGTCTTTCTTAAAGATATCGAAAAGCGCCATCATATTCTCCAATCAAAATAGAAATTTGCAAATGTTAAAAATAACGCGCAAAAAGCGCGTGCTGTTTTTGAATCACAATATCATACAAACTGTCGCGAGCGCCAACCTTAAGTCCCAGCCTGTTTTCATTGTAAAACTCACTACAAAGCATGTAAAGCAATCAGCGACTTGATTCGCCTCCAGACCTTTCATAAACGTAAGGCGCGGATATTTTAGACTTTACAAACAGGCTGGCGGTTCAAATTACGGCGATCTTTTATGTCTTAAACGGACAAAACACAAAGGTAAATTCAACGCGCGTTTTTTTTCTACAAAGTATCAGTCGCTGACGCGTTAAAAAAGTTACGGGTAATTTCATAAAACGGCGCAAGTTCCCCGCAAAATAAAAAAGCAGGATTGTCTTTCGACAATCCTGCATATTCGCAAATCATTCGATGTTACGCAAGCGGTTTCACATCCGCGGCTTGCAAACCTTTGGGTCCATCTTCGATGGAAAATTCCACTTTTTGGTCGGCTTCCAATTTGCGATAGCCGTCGGTCTGAATGGCGCTGAAATGAACGAACACATCCTCGCCTTGATTGTCGTCGCGGCCGATAAAGCCATAGCCCTTGGTGGCATTGAACCATTTGACGGTTCCAACAAAACGTTCTGACATTTTACTACTCCTGCTGTTAAAAAATTTATGCCCATCCATCTTCAACTTTCAAAGGTGAACTGGCATGTTGGGCGCAAGATTATCATGGCTAAAAGCGAATGTCAAGATTTTTGATTTTCTTTCGAGCGGATGCGTATCTCGACACAAGATGAAACCACCAGGGAGACCAGCGCGCCGCGATCTTTCCCTGACGAATAACGCGACGCAGCCCTTCCGCCCCCTCAAATTGATCCAGCGTCAGGGTAGCCCTGCCCACCTCAAAAGCCGCGTGCGCGTCCGAGCCGACCGTGCCGGCGACGTTATGTTTCTCGGCAAATTCGCGCGCCCGCCGATTGAAACGCGGCAACATGCAGCGCGAATTGAAAACTTCGATGGCGTCTACGAAAGGCAAAATATCCAGCAAGTCATTTTCGCGCCAGCCGCCCGCGCGCAACTCGTCAAAGGGATGCGATACGCTGATGAACGCGCCTTGTTCCTTTAATAGTTTGATCGTCTCTTGCGGCGAAAGATATGCGGGGATTTCCTCTTGCACGAAGGCGGCGAGGATTTCTCCTTTGGCGGTCATAATCTCTTCGCCGACGATGATCAATTCCGCGTCCAGTTGTTTCGCGGCGCGCGCGCCGTCAATCGAATTGTGGTCGGTGATCACCAAGCGGTCAATTCCCTTGCGGCGCGCGGCTCGAATTAAATCCGCCGGGCGCGTAAGAGAGTCTTTTGAGGCGTAGGTGTGGCAGTGGAATTCGATTTTAATCATGTTTTAATCTTGACAAAGGGATTTTCGACAGTATATACTAACTTCAACGATAAGAATAGGCGGCAACTGTGGCGGGCGTTTTTGTTTATGTGGATTCTTTCAATAATTTAGTAAGTTTTGCTTGCGCTGGATTGACGGGGCTTGCGTTGTTGCGCTACGTAATAAAATATTCTGCGAAGACCATGAAAGAGCGGGGAATGTTGCAAGGGGCTTTGTTAGCGTTTATTTATATCTTTGAAAATATAATGGGGGCGACCTTACTTCTTTGGATCGCGTTGGTAATTTCCTCAAAGACTTCGCGCGAGGCGTTCCCTATTGTTCTATGGGCTGAAATTTACGTCATCAGCATCGTCTATTTTTATAGAAGGAAGCACGCCGAAAAACGCGGGCTGTTTTCGGCGCTGCTGCATCTTGTTATCTTAAGTCTGGGTTGGTTTACATATCGTTGGTTTGGGATGCTGCTTTTTTCCGCGCCAATTTTGTTCATATTCTATTACGCGTCGAATCAAATTGCGTTGGCGGTTATTCCCGCATCGAACCCGGAAGATCAAGATGAAATACGCCAGCGGCGCAAGGTCTTTTTATCTTATGTATGGGGGCTGCAAATGCCGTTCTGGAATGTAAGCGCGACGAATTCAAAAGAAATGGAAAAGCGTTTGGACGGCGCGCCGTTCAACGATATTTTCCCCGGCTTGGCGTGGACGCATACGCATCAAGTCGTTGGCATTGCAAACGGGATCAATTTCCGCGTGGAGGGACCGGGCGTTATCTTTACGCGAAAAGGCGACCAACCCTTCGAGATCGTTGACCTGCGAAATCAATCGCGAAAATCTACCATCCGCGCTTTTTCGCGGGAGGGGATTCCATTTGACGCGATTGTGACCGCGACCTTTTCTATTGACCGCGAAAATTGGAATCCAACTTTGCGCCATCAACTCGCCCGTGAAAATAAAACGCTAACAAAGTTTGAGAGCGTAGACCGAAACTTGAACAGGGTATTTCCTTACTCCCACGCGCGAGTTCAAGCCGCGCTGCGATTACGCAGCAAACGTTCGCAGCCCGACGGCGAGACGGAATATTGGGACGACCATGTGTTAAGCATCGCCGAAGAAGCCGCGCGCGAGGTTCTGGCGGAATGTAATCTCAGAGATTTATGGCTGGCGCGCAAAGACGAAAACAACGCCGCGCTGGATGAAATCAGCGCCGATATAAAAGAAAGCATCGAAATGAATTTGCGCGCGCGCGGCGTGAAGTTAATCAGCGTGAAGGCTGCGCCTGATTTTTCGAATGAAAAAGAGCAAGACGCAAAAAATAAAGAGGTGAAAGATAAAGTCGTCAAGCAGCAAATAGATACATGGAGCGTAGACCGCAAATATGAACGCCGCCTGACGTTAAATGAAAGCGCGCTCAAAGCGGAGCGTCTCGAACAGGAAGCGCGCGTATACGCCCACTCGGTTTTGTTAACCGCCATCGCGGAAGGACTGCAACA
>JAQTWR010000306.1 GCA_028689195.1 Anaerolineales bacterium
CGCCCAAAAGTTTCCAACGATGAGAGGGCAATTTCAGGTCCACAGTGATTGTGGGCCAGCGAAGCGTCTTCTTACCAAAAAGGCGGGGAAATTTCATAATCTCATATCTCTCTAAAAATTTATTCGTAGGTTGATTGAACGGCTGGTTCTTCGACCGGCTCTTCAATTTGTTCGGCAGGTTCTTCTTTTTCGTTTGCCTTTTGCGCTTGCGCGGCGGCTTTCTTGGCTTTAAGGTTTTGCAGGAACTCGCGGGCTTTCAAGATGCGGCGGTATTCAATGGGATGGTTTTCTTCCATCTCATGTTCGGTCATAAATCCTGTGAAAATACTTAAGTTGCGTTCCTTAATCATCGTATGGTAAGAATGCCAAACGGCGATGGCAAGCACCGCCAAAATGGCTTCCAACATGTGAACCAAGCGCGCCACGGGAATAATCATGCCGGGCAAAATCTGGGTCACAAGCGCGGGATACCATTGAAAAATACCGGTCAGTCCCATGACGATTGCGCCCCACCATAACGCCCAATACTCCACTTTTTCTTCCACTGAAAACCTGTCGAATTCAGGTCGGGATTTTACAAGCCCGAGATTATACTTCAACATGCCCGCCAAGTCAGTAAAATCGCTCCAGGCGGGGAACATGCTCCCCACGTCTCTTTTGACAAACCAATGAGCGAGAATATCAAAACCATGCAGGATGGTTTGAAGTCCAAATGTGAACGCGGCGAGGTGATGAATGACGCGCAGCGTATCGACGCCGCCCAATAACACATTGATGACCCACGCGATTGGAAGCCATCCGCTAAAGGTCTGCATCAAGCCCGTCGCGCCGAGCGCGGTGAAGGAAAACATCAAAACGAAATGATGAATACGTTCCTTCAAACTGAATCGTTGGATCAAAATCGAACCGTCCGCCTGCGGCTTGATGGAGGAAACGAGTTCCTTTGCCTTGGCAATTTTGCGGAATCGAGAAAGCGAACGCGCATGCACGACGATCTTCTCGGATTCTTTGGATATTTTTTGTTTATGCTTAAAATTCGTATTCATCGTCGTCCTCTTCGGCTAGCGCCTGCAATACTACGTTACGTTTCTCCATCCAGCGGCGGCGCGCGTCTAGTGCAATGTAGATAATAAACGCTCCCATAGTTCCCGGAATGAGGACCCAGACATAAGCGGCTTTTAGACCGAACAATAACGGAGTTTTTTCCCAACTAATTTCGCTGTGACTTAACCACGCTTCGGGGAAGCGGATGCTGGCTTCGTCGTGGCATTGCTGGCAGGTATGTTGAAGGTTAGCCGGATAAACGGAAGAAAGCGAGTCTTGAGGGCGGCGGATGTTGTGAATACCGTGGCAATCGTAGCATGTGGCTTTATTGCTGGAGGTCTTACCCGCTTCCTGAAACAGACTCACCGTGCGTCCGTGAAAATCATTAAGATAAGTATCGAAGACTTCGGTGGAAATTCCGTATTTTTTCATCAACGGTTTATCGGCATGGCATCCGCCGCAGGTGACAATGCTATCGCCGCGGAAAGTGGTCTCGCGGGGTCCGCGCACGCTATGCACGCCATGACAATTGATACAAGTCGGCACGTCCTGATTGGCGGGGTCATGGAGCAGGGTTTCGCCATGCACGCTGACGTTAAATGAAGTCTCGACTGTGGTATGGCATTTTCCGCAAATGGCGACGATGGTCGTGCGGGGCGTTCCGGGCTTAATGGTGTTGTGACCGCCGTGACAATCCACGCACATGGGCGCGTTTACGTTCCCGCTTTCAAAAACTTTTTCATGCGCGCTGCCGTCGGTGCTGGCGTACTCTTCTTCGTGACAAGTGCGGCACTTATCGTTGATGTCGAGCGTCATCGCGCGTTTATCTGGATAAGGCAGTTTCACAATCAACGCTTTATATTGCGTTCCCATACCGCCGCCGTCGCCAGAGTGACACTCTGTACAATTCAACTGGACTTTTTCGGTATGCGGATAGCTCGCCACGTTGGTATGACAAGCCACGCATTGAAGTCCCGCATCGGCATGAACGGATGCGCGCAACTCGTCTTCGCTGACGTACAGCGAAACCGATTCGTTATTCTCGAATATCCCATGAAAATTAGGATTGCCATGACACATCATACAATTGGCGTTCGAGTCGTCATGCGGAGAAGGAGGAGTGGGCGTCGCGGTCGGGGGCGCGGCGGGAGTCGGGGATGCGCTGGCTGTAATTTGAATGGAGGGAGCATCGGCAAGAGCCGAAGTCGTGCGCCCCATTAAAATAATGCCTGCGGCTAAAAGCAGACTCACAAAAAGAAGGCGAAAAGCAGTTTTGTTTAACATGGGTTATCGCGCAGCCTGTAATAAAATAGGATCGGAAAATACCGTTTCATTAATATTCAGAAATGAAACCATTTCTTCAAGATTGGCGGGGTTACGATGTTCGGTTTGAATAATGTTGACTTCGGGAGAATCGGGGCGCAATTCCAACACCGTGAGATGAGAAAACAGTTTGAACAAATTCGCAAACGCAAAGCGCGGGTCTCTTCGCAAACATTCCGCTTCAATGATGACAATATCCGGTTGAAGTTTTTTGATTTGCTCGAACACATCCGCGCTCGATACGTCCAGCGCGGATACCTGCGCCTGATGCGCGCTTAAATAGGAAAAAACTCCCTGCGTTAAAAGAGATTTGCCGATGACCACTATCTTCTTCATAGCGCGCTATTAATCCTAAATGAGAACATTGTGCAAAATATAACAATGTTTATGCTCAATGATAACCTTATATTGAGTAGTTTTAGATGGCAATAGGGGTAGTTATCTTAAAACAAAACCCTACCCGAAAGGGTAGGGAAAGGCATGACATTTGTCTGTCAATAAATTATATTAATCTATGCTGCATGGCGTACGTTACCGCTTCAATTCGATTGGCTACGGATAATTTTTGCAGGATGTTCTTGATGTGGAACTTAATCGTATTTTCGCTGATTGATAATTCGTTTGCGATGTCGCGATTCGATTTGCCCGCCGCGATTAATTTTAATACGTCAATTTCCCTGTCGCTCAGAATCGGCTTTTCGCCCTTCTCGCCCTCCGCCTGACTGACGTACTTAAATAACCGCGTCGCAATGGACGGCAAAATAGCCGCTTCGCCGCGCTCCAAATTATTGAGAAGTTTGAAGAACTCGGTGGAATTAATATGTTTCAGCAGGTATCCATTCGCTCCAGAACGTATCGCCTCTAAAAGGTCTTTATCTTCCTCTGAAACCGTTAAGATGACTATTTTAATATCGGGGTTCTTGGATTTAATATTTTTCAGCGCTTCGAGTCCGCTCATGCTCGGCATGTGAATATCCATCAGAACCAAATCTGGTTGTAAAGCCAGAGCCTGCTCGACAGCCTCTCCCCCGGTACGCGCCTGCCCGATTACCGTATGCCCGCCCGCTTCCAGCAAACTAACAATGCCGTCGCGAAATAAGGAATGGTCGTCAGCTACCAGTATCCGCATGTTTACGCCTCCTGCAAGTCCATAGTCACAGACACCTGAGTACCCAACCCCGGATTTGACTTTATCTCGATATGCGCGCCAATTTCATGCGCGCGTTCAAACATGATTTGCAGCCCGAAGTGCCCCCCGCGCTCCAGTCCCGTCTGCACGGGGTCGAAGCCTACGCCGTTATCGGAAATAATCATAATCAATTTTTTATCTTTTCTTTCCAAACGGATGAACGCCTCGGACGCCATGGAATGTTTGCGGATATTGCTTACGGCTTCCTGCAAAATGCGGAACAACTGCAATTCGTTTTCGACCTTCATATCTATATTTTCCGCGTCGCGGGATATATCGAATTCCAACGACAAGTTGTCGTCCAAACGATTGCATTGCTCGACGAATTCGCGCACATTGGCTGAGAAGCCCCTGTCTACAGAGCCTGCCAATTTCAATCCGACAATCGCGGAGCGCACTTCGCTGGATTGGTCGTGAATGGCTTGCTCGACCTGTTCCAGATTTTTATCGGCGATTTCTTCCTTCTTATTTTTCAACGCCATGCGGGTTGCGCAGATTTTCGCAGACAGGTATCCACGAAACTGCG
>JAQTWR010000307.1 GCA_028689195.1 Anaerolineales bacterium
AGCCACCGAAGCCATCAAGATGCTGCTGGGAATCGGCGAGCCGCTCATCGGCAAATTGCTGTTATACAACGCGCTCGATATGTCGTTTGATTTCGTCAAGTTGAAGAAGAATCCAAACTGCCGCGTATGCGGACCGAACGCGGATATAAAAGAATTGATTGATTACGAAGAATTCTGCGGCGTTCCGGGGCATCACGCGAACGATACTTCTGCAGGCGCGGATTGGGACCTCAGCGCGCAGGAATTAAAGGAACGCATTGAGCGCGAACCGAACCTGATTCTGCTCGACGTGCGCGAACCGCACGAGTTGGAAATCGCCGCGATCAAAGGCGCCAGGAATATTCCGCTCGGTCAAATCGCCGAACGCATGACCGAATTGGATTCTGCGCGCGAGATGGTCGTCTTCTGCAAACGCGGGTCGCGCTCGGCGCGCGCAATCGAAATATTAGCCGGCGCGGGTTTCAAAAAGATGAAAAACCTCAAAGGCGGAATCAACGCATGGGCTGAAGAAATAGATAAAGACCTGCCGATTTATTAGACCTCATGCAAATATAAAAATATGAACCGCGAAGTCGCAAAGACTCTAAGAAGAAAAACTTAGGACTTGTAAATTATTAACTTCCGTCATTGCGAGGAGAGGAGCGACGAAGCAATCCCAGATTTTACGAGAGATTGCTTCGCTGCGTTCGCAATGACGCTGTGCAGGTTAACCTTCGCGAATTACGCGGATTATCACGGATGGATTTAAAAATCCGCGCAAATCAGCGAAAGCCATACGCAAGTGCAGGCGGGCATCTCTGCGACTGAAATTGAGACCCTTCGCTATCGCTCAGGGCGACAGTTTGCAAGGTAACTTATGTTAACCTGAATAACAAAGGGATGTTATATTTTCACCAACTCTTGCGGCTTCGCGCCTTTGTGATTTTATAGCAGATAACTTATGCAAGGTATAATAGGCGCATTCACACTTCTGCAAAAAGGAGACAAAATATGGACATCGGAATTTTTGGAACAGGGATTGTAGGACAGACCATCGGCACGCGCTTGATCGAACTTGGGCATGACGTCAAAATGGGGTCGCGCCTGCCCGAAAACGAAAACGCGCGCGCGTGGGCAAAAGCGGGAAACAAAAAAGCCTCGTACGGAACTTATAAAGAAACCGCCGCGTTCGGCAAATTACTTTTCAACTGCACCGCAGGCAGAGGATCGCTTTCGGCGTTTGAATTTGCGCGCGCCTCAGACCTGAATAATAAGATATTAATTGACGTATCCAACCCGCTCGATTTTTCACGCGGACTTCCCCCCACGCTCACCGTTTGCAACACCGATTCGCTCGGCGAACAACTCCAGCGCGCGCATCCGCTGTTGAAGGTGGTCAAAGCGCTCAACACCATGAACGTGGACGTAATGGTTCACCCCGAACGGGTACGCGGCGCGCACGACGTATTTATTTGCGGCAACGACGCCATCGCCAAAGCCGCCGTTTCGAAAATGCTGACCGAATTCGGCTGGGAATCCATTATAGACCTCGGCGACATCATCAACTCGCGCGGCATGGAAATGGCGCTGCCGTTATGGATTTCGCTTCAAAAGAAATTGGGAACAAATATTTTCAACTTCAAAGTTGTAAAATAGTTCATTCTGCAAATCGCAATACCGAAAGCGGGCGGCATAAGTCGTCCGCTAATTTTTTTAGGAAACCATGATCCGCATATACCGTGAAGATGATTTTGAACCCGTAACAAAATTCTGGTTCGACGCAATGAACGCCGCCATGCCGGGACTAAACGAACGTATAGGGAATACGCTTGAAGACGCGCGCACTTTTTTCAAAAACGTGATTATCCTTGAAGATCAATTATGGGTTTACGAATTGAACAACGAACCCATCGCTTATATTGGGATGCAAGAAGACTTTATAGACCGAATGTACGTCGCCCCGGCGTATCATCAGCGCGGCGTTGGTCAGGCGCTGCTCGACTATGCCAGAACGCTTTCGCCGAATCATCTTTGGTTATATACGCACGTCGCAAATAAAATAGCGCGCGCGTTCTATGAGAAAAACGACTTCGCCGCCGAAAACTTTGGCAGCAGCCCGCCGCCCGAATCCGAACCGGACGTGGAATATCACTGGCGGCGCAAATGATAAAATAGCCCGATGCGCCCCACTTATCTTGAAGTCAATCTTAATCAACTCAAACAAAATCTCGCAAACATCCGCGCGCGCGTCGCGCCCGCAAAAGTTCTCGTCATCCTCAAAGCCAACGCCTACGGTCACGGCGTAGACGGCGTAGCGCCCTTCATCGCGCCCTTTGCGGATTACATCGGCGTGGCGATTGTCGAAGAAGGAATTCATCTTCGCAAAATGGGAATTGCGACTCCGATACTTGTGATGGGCGGGACTCTGCCCGAACAGATTCCTGATTTTTTGGAATTTGATCTGACCCTCGCCGCGTCTTCTCTTGAGTTGTTAGAGTCGGCGGAACGATACTGCGCCACCGCCAAAAAACGCATCCGCGCCCACCTCAAAATTGATACGGGCATGGAGCGTATCGGCGTCCGCGAATACGAAGCCGAAGCGCTGATCGAAAAATCGCTGTCATGCAAGCATGTGGAAATCGAAGGAATCTTCACGCATTTTGCGAATTCTGAAGTCATGTCATTACGAGCGCCAGCGAAGCAATCTTCCGCAAAGATATCGCCCCTCGCACTGACGTCGCCTTCATTGCAATTGGAACGCTTCGAGGAAGTCCTGTCCATTTATGAGAAACGCAGCGAGCCGCATCCGCATTTAAGGCACGCGGCAAATTCAGGCGCCACGCTGCTAATGCCCGAAAGTTATTACGACATGGTGCGCCCGGGCGTTTTATTCTACGGCGTTTACCCCGCGCGCAACATCGAGAAAACCATCGAAGTGAAAACCGCGCTGACGTGGAGATCGAAAGTCGCGTACAGCAAAGTCACCCGCTCCGGGCGCGGAGTCAGTTACGGGTCGTTGTGGCGCTCTGAAGCAGAATCAAGAATCGCGACCATCCCCTGCGGCTACGCGGATGGTTATTTTCGCGGTATGACCAACAAGGCGCGAGTCGTCATCAACGGAAAAAAATATCCGCAGGCGGGGAGAATCTGCATGGATCAATTCATGGCGGACGCGGGCGTTGACGAGATCAAAGTCGGCGACGACGTGATTTTGCTCGGCGGCGGAATCACGCCCGAAGACCTGGCGGATTGGGCTGGCACGAACGAATATGAGGTGATGACGAACATCAGCGCCCGCGTGCCGCGCGTGTTTACGTAAGGTACAATGAGTTTTGCAAATTTGCAACGCGACATGAATGTCGCGCTACGAAAGATTGAGGTGTAATGTGAATCAGAAAGTAAAAGATTATCTAACTTTGTTTGGGATCGCGAGCGGGGTCGTCGCATTGGATCAGTGGACAAAGTGGCTCGTGCATCAGAATATCGAAATCGGCGCGCAGTGGCTGCCCGCGTCGTTGGGATGGCTCATGCCTTACGCGCGCATTGTGCATTGGTACAACAGCGGCGCGGCGTTCGGCATGTTCCAAAACGGCAACCTGATTTTTACCACGCTGGCTTTTATCGTAATCGGCGCAATCATTTACTACTATCCGCAAGTGGAAAAAGACGACTGGACGCTAAAACTCGCGATGGGGCTGCAACTCGGCGGCGCGGCGGGAAATCTCGTTGACCGTTTGCTCAAAGGCAAAGTGACCGATTTCATTTCCATCGGGACCTTCCCTGTTTTTAACGTCGCGGATTCTTCGATCACCGTCGGCGTGATCGTGTTGCTGCTGGGCGTGTGGATCAAGGAACAGCAGGAGAAGAAGGCGAACAGCGAGCAGTTGCCCCCTACAGGGACGATATCAGTAAACAGCGAGCCGTCCTCAGTCGTCAGTCATCCATCGTCGAACACAACAGAGCAGGAACAATGACAGACCGAATCGAAAAATTCCGTTATGCGGGCGAAAAATCTACGCGGCTCGATAAATTTTTGGTAACCAGTTTGCCTGAATTTTCGCGCGCGCGCCTGCAAGGATTGATCGAGG